>CAZUPG010000130.1:0-5647 GCA_964622085.1 uncultured Pirellulales bacterium
TCAACCTGTTTATGGATTATGAGACATTCGGTGAGCACCAGTGGGCTGATACCGGCATATTTGATTTTATGCGGCATTTGCCAAAACAGATTCTAAAACATCCAGACAACGATTTCAAGACGCCCAGCGAGGTGGTTCAATGTTATGACGCTGTGGATACGGTTGATGTGCCGCATGTCATAAGCTGGGCTGATACCGAGAGGGATATATCTGCCTGGCTCGGAAACGCAATGCAATCAAATGCCATTCATGAGCTTTATCGGCTTGAAAAGAATATCAAGAAAACAAAAGACGATAATATCATTGCAGACTGGCGCAAATTGCAGGTGTCAGACCATTTTTATTATATGTGTACGAAATATTTTGCTGATGGGGATGTGCATAAATACTTTAATCCTTATGACTCACCTTACGATTCTTATATAAACTTTATGAACGTATTGGATAATCTGCACAGCCGGTGTTCTAATCACGCCTATAGTGCATAACGTTTAGCGTATGCAGTTCCATAGTTGGTGGGCTAAAGCCCACCCTATGGTGAATGGAGAGGAAAAACAGTGTTAACAGTACAAAAAGCTGATGGTACAGCAATTGTCTCATCGTTACCGGGCGATGAGAGTATCGAGGACTTGCTGGCCAAAGAGTGGCTATTGACCAATGAGCGTGGCAGCTACGCCTCATCAACGATTATTGGTTGCAATACCAGAGGATATCACGGCCTGCTCGTCGGCTCGCTTAACCCACCTACTAACAGGATAATAGCACTGTCGGCCTGCATGGAGATGGTGATATCTGAGCAAAAAGTGTTTAATCTCTCCACTTTTGAATTCGCTGATAAATTCGCTCCGCAGGGCTTTGATTATATAAAGCGTTTTCGCCAGGATACGGGTGTGCATTTTTATTATGAGCTGGATAATCTTAAACTAACAAAATCCATATATCTTGCTCGCAATAATGATACGGTTGCATTGGTGTATGATTTTGCCAACGTTAAAGAGCAATTGGACTTCGTTTTGCGCCCGTTTGTGGCCCTGCGAGATTTTCACACTCTGCAGAAATCTTACGCACCGTTGCGTTCGATTTGGCTTGGTAGTGCTTTGCTTGTTCGCCATGATATGCCGGATAGTTGTGAGCTGCTTTTAAACTGTCCATCTGCAAATTTTGAAGAGGATAAACAGTGGTGGTTTAATTTCGTATATCGCAATAACAGAGAAAGGGGCCAGGTCTTTACTGAAGATTTGTGGACGCCCGGCTTTTTTAAGTGCCGTATAGATTCACCAACCAGAATCATTTTCTGGGCGAACCTGAGCAAACGCTCCAATCCTGCGGATATGACCGGTGCTGACATTGATGCGGTTCGCGAAGATTTGCGCACTCATCAAAGCAGTGTTTTAAGCGCCACAGCAAAAAACAAAGATGAACGGCTTGCGCTTCTTTATTTAGCTGCCGACAAGTTTGTTACAAAGCGCCAGACCTGTACGGGCGGTTCGCGAACCGCCCCTACCCTAAGAACCACTATTTTAGCCGGCTTTCCGTGGTTTGCAGACTGGGGCAGAGATGCTTTTATTGCCTTGCCGGGCTTGTTGCTCTCGACCGGCAGGTTTGAAGAGGCAAAGTCGGTTTTGACCACCTTTGCTCAGGCAGCCGATGAAGGTATGATTCCAAATCGCTTCGATGAGAATAGCGATACCACTTACTTTAATAGTGTCGATGCCTCTCTCTGGTTTGTCAATGCGGCCTTTCAATACTTAAACGCTACCGGCGATTCGAAGACCTTTGCTGAAGAGCTTCTGCCGACAATCCGCTGGGTTATGGATTCTTATTATAAGGGCGCACGCTTTTGTATTCACGCCGATGAAGATGAGCTTATAACCGCAGGCAGCAGCGATACACAGCTCACCTGGATGGACGCCAAATATGACGGCGTCGCCTTTACGCCCAGATGCGGCAAAGCGGTCGAGGTCAACGCCCTGTGGTACAATGCGATTTGTGATCTCGCTCAGTTTTATGAGCAGCGTGATGTCGATGCAGCGAAACATTATAAAGCTCTGGCCGAGAGAGTTGCAGCAAGTTTCTGTGAATTGTTCTGGAACGAGAGTAAAGGTTACTTAAACGACTGTATCTTGCCGGATGGCTCGGTTGATGATAGTCTTCGTCCGAACCAGCTCTTTGCCGTCTCACTTGCCTTTAGTCCTTTGTCGGCTTTTCAGCAAAAGTCGGTTGTAGATATGGTACAAAAAGAGTTGCTGACCCCTTATGGCCTGCGTACGTTAAACGTTCAGGACAGCCGCTATAGAAGTATATATACCGGCCCACAAGGCGAGCGTGATGAGGCCTATCATCAGGGTACGGTTTGGCCTTATCTGATTGGGCCGTTTGTTGAAAGCTATTTGAAAGTCAATGGATTCAGCCGAAAAACCAAGAAAAAAGCTGCTGAATTTATCGAGCCCCTAATGCAGCATCTAACTAACGAAAGCTGCCTCGGGCAAATCTGCGAGATATTTGATGGTGATGCACCTCATAAGCCCAGAGGTTGTTTCGCTCAGGCCTGGAGCGTCGGCGAATTGATTCGGGCCTATTGGCTAATTCACGGCAACGGCAAAACATCTTCCCTCAGATAGGTTCACACTATAACCGCTTGTTTTCAAAAGTGTGGTTCTTAAAATTCTTTTGCCATTTGTCTGGCTTTTTCGCTCGCTTCGGCTCGTTTTTGTTTTGCCACTTCAGGTTCGGCTGCGAGGGTAGGTTCGACCACGAGCGAGCGAATATCGCTAAAGCCGATAAATGCTAATATCAGCTCAAGATATTTTTTTTGCAAATCGAATGTCTCTGCATCGGTTCCTGACTTATATTCACCGCCGCGTGCATAAGCAGTAAAAATTGGCCTATTTTTTACTAATCCTTCGTAGTCCCCGTCTTTGTTGACGGTGAAAGTGAGACCCGGCTGAACGATGATATCTATATATTGTTTCAGCCGGTAGGGAATTGAGAAGTTCCACATCGGCACTGCCAAAACGTATTTATCCGGAAACTTGAATTCTTCGATTACCGAGACTATTTTTTCCCATATTTTTTTGTCGGCCGGTGTATGTTCTTTGTTGTGCATTATCTTGTATTTTGCACTGGCCGCCTTGAAGTCAAAATCCGGAAGCTCCTTTTCAAAAAGGTTTATTATTTTAATTTTGTCGTTAGCGTGGCTTTGCAGATACGATTCGATAAATGCCTCCGCGACAGCTTCTGAGTAGGAAAGCTCACCCATCGGCGACGCCTTGATATATAATAAATTCCCAACAGCATTCTCCTTCCGGTCTCTTGTCATTGTGAGCCCCCTTCTTGCTTTCGCAGGAAAGCACGTGAACTGGCGGGCTGGGTTTGCTAATTTGCGCTAGATTAGTTGTCCTCAAGGTTCAAAAAGCGTCTGTGTCCGGCCGGGTTTCGATAGGGGATAGGTGACTATGGCGTCTGATGTCAGCTACCACCTTTATTTTATCAGAGGCCGTCGGTTTCTCGACTGAACTCGTCTTGGCGAAGATCCAGCCGGAGTCCCGGCAGAGATTCTTCTCTTTGGCCTGGTTTTTTTTGGAATTTCCTTGATTCTTAATTTTCCTGCGGCTTTTTTTGCAGGAGGTTTTTTCGGCGTTATCTGGCCCATTAGTATTAAAGATTTAGTGCATACCTCTCTTATAGAGCTTTGCTGGTGTTCCCGGCCTTGCTTGAAAATCTCTAAGGCCATTTTTTTCATTCTGCCGTGCACTTTTCTCAGTCCGTAAGCGGCTGCGCTCTTCGTCGTTACAGGGGAATCTCCGAACAGAACACCTTTTAGGATTTCTAACCCGTCTTCCTGCATCCAGGATAAATTGAAACCGGCCTGTCGTCTAATTGAGCCATTTGAGGAATATAATTGTTCCCGTAGTTTTCGAAGAAGATTGGTAGAGTCTTCACTCTTTTGTTGGCCTGAATGTTTCTCTCTTTCAACCTCCATGTTGCCACCCCTTCCTAATATCAGTAAATATATCTGAATTATTAAAGGCAGTTTGTTTTCCTGCGTGCAACACAAGCACATAGTCGGTGTTAGCACTCACCGTGCTCTAAGCACCTACAGGTTCGCCTCCTGCGTTTTCCTCCTTTGAAAAAGCCGGAATAACAAAGATTCCTTATGTTTACCATTTAATCAAATTTTTATGTGATGCGATAGGATAGTCAAACAAATTTTTTTAAAAATAGGCGTTTTTGTAAAAAATCCCTGTGAACCCTGTTAGAAAGATAGAGCTTTCCAGTCTGCCAGATGGGCAGGTTTTCTAACGGTGTAATAGCGATAGGCAATGTCTGAAGGCCGATAATTGATGGATTTTGATGTAGCTGGGACTGTAACTATCCTATTTTAACGGTGATATAGGGCGATTCTGTTTTTACAGGGGGAAGGTCATCAAACCTTTGCTTTGCTCAAGGGTAGATTCCGCAGAATTTTTTTTTTAGCACCACTCTTTATTTGCAGACTGAATGATTTAATCTGGTCTTGAGGTTACAGCGATAATCGAGCAGTGTGAGTTATCCAAAGAATAACAGCTTGAAGTACCATAGAAAAGATATCGTTTTTACCGGCATTTTGATGTTGAGCCGGTGGTGGCAAAAGGTTATCCTAAAGATGATGATTTTACAGCTCTGGATAAATTAGCTGATGAGGTTCTGACCAAGCATAAGGAGCTTGGAATCGCTAATTGAAGGACTTAAGACGAGGTACGAGAAATGAGTGTTGGATTTAATGCTTTCGAGGCGTTTCGAATAGCGGAGCAAATCGAACGCAATGGTGCCGGATTTTACCGTAAGGCAGCGGAATTATTTGATGACCCCGGCACTTGCAAAATGTTTCTTCAATTAGCTGACTGGGAGAGCGGCCATGAAGAAGTCTTCGCTAATACGAGAAAGCAGCTTTCAGAAGAGGCGCCGGGGCAGCGGGTATTTAAGCCTGAAGAGCCACTTTTCGACCCTAAGGCGATGGCTGGTCTTGCTGTGTTCGGTATGAGAACTGAACCGGCCGGTGAACTAAGCGGTAAGGAGAGCATAATAGATATTCTGAAAATGGCTATTGAGAAAGAGAAGGATTCGATTGTTTACTATACGGGTTTGAAAACGTTTGTTCCAGCCCAGGCCGGCAAAGACAAAATCGATGATATTATCAAAGAAGAGTATCACCACATCAGAGTCCTCAGCCAGTCGCTTCAACAGAGGGAATAGCCCAGCTGTCAGGAGTCTGCTGCCCTCATATTCAGGAACGCATTAAATGAAAGGAAAAAAGACAATGGACATATTTCAATACGCTATGCAGATGGAAAAGGACGGTGAAGATTACTATCGCCAGTTGGCTGGCCGGACTGAAAATAAGGGCGTCAAAAGCATATTGACAATGCTCGCCGATGAAGAGGCCAAGCATTACGACACCATAGAGGAAATGAAAACTGAAAAGCCACAATTGGCACAAACTACAATCCTGGCTGATGCAAAAAATGTCTTCGTTCAAATCAAAGAGTCTGAGGAGAAATTTGGTTTTGATACCAGCGAGACCGAGCTTTACAAAAAGGCACAGGATATCGAAAAGAAAAGCGAGGATTTCTATCGGGAGAAAGCAAATCAGGTAGAAAAAGAATAT
>CAZUPG010000131.1:0-5633 GCA_964622085.1 uncultured Pirellulales bacterium
ATACTTTATCCGCACCTGCCTTGAGGTGGTCGCCGTAGCCGCCTTTGGGTGATTCTTTGGTGCGGAAAATACCTGTTGATTCGACGACAATCTTGACACCCATATCCTTCCAGGGCAACTCTGCCGGATTCTTAATCGCCAAAACTTTTATTTCTTTGCCGTTAATGACCAGCTTGCCATCGGCTGTTTCGACCGTTCCGCTCCATTTGCCCATCACCGTATCATATTTGAACAGATGCGCAAGAATCTTGGCGTCTGAAAGGTCATTGACAGCCACAAGGTCCAGTTCGCCTTTTCTTTGCATAATAATTCTTGTTATTGCTCTTCCGATTCTGCCGAACCCATTTATTGCAACCTTTGTTGCCATTTGTTAATCTCCTAATTTATAATGTCTTAAATACGGTTTTTTACTACTACTCTGCGAAGTAGCGCTTCGCTACGTAGCACGAGTTTTTAACGTCTTTTACAACAACGAACAGGGTACTTTATTTATTCTGTGCCAATTTTGCAAGGGTTTTTTTGCCAATTAGTGTAACATATCTGCTTCCGGCGCAATTATACCAGTGGTGATGGTTGATGCTATGGCAAAAATTGCTGAGGATATAGACAACGATGGCCTGGTCCAGCGGGCTCGGATGGATGCCGATGCCTTAGGCCAACTCTACAAGCTATACTACGAGCAGATATTCCGATTTTGTGTTTATCGGCTCTTTAACAAAGAAATTGCCGAAGATATAACTTCTACGATTTTTCTCGAGGTGGCCCGCAGGATTCGAAGGTTTGCGGGCCGAACTGAGGCTGATTTTAGAAACTGGCTCTATGCCATAGCAGCCAACCAGGCGAATGCCTATATAAGAAAAACGTCGCGTCGGAAACAGCTTTTCGAACAAGCAACAGCGTCAACGAGAGTTTCCGGCAGTGCCAATGATTCAACCGGCTTGGATTGGCCGACGCTTTATCTGGCCATATTGAAGCTAAAGTCAGAGCATCAAACCATCATTACACTGCGATTCTTTGAAAACATGGAGATAGAACAGATAGGTCAAATTCTAAATATCAAGCCTTCAACCGTGCGGGTAACATTGCACAGGATTCTTAACAGGTTGCGAAGCCATTTGCAGACCGTTTTCGACGGAGATACATAAAATGTTTAAAAACGAATCCGATTTTGAAAAAATAATAAGCCGGCTGAATATCGATACTAAACCGGATCCTGCACATCGCGAAAACCTGCGCCGACAAATGCTCTCGACTTTTGAAGAAACTCCACCCTTGATAAATTCAGCCTCTTTTTGGAGAACAATTATGAAAAGTCCGATTGCAAAATTAGCCGCTGCTGCGGTGATAATTGCCGCAGCGGTCGTATCCATAACGGTTTTCAACAAGTCAATGCCTACGGCCTTTGGAATCGAGCAGGTAATTGCCGCTTCTGACAATATCCGCTTTTTGCACGTAAAACAATACAGGCCTGACCAACGAAAGCCCAATGAGTTCTGGATTAAATCGGATGAATTTGGCCGTGTCGAAAAAACAAGATATTATCTGCCTGTAACCGAAGACGGAATAAAACTTATCGTATGGACGCCCCAAAAAACGGAACACTGGGCCAAAAGCAAACATCGTTTCTTTACTTACCAAACCAGCCGGATTGAGGGCTGGATGCAAAGTATCCTCGAACAGTGCCAGCCCAAGTTGGTTATGGAAAAACTTCTCGAAGACCAAAAGGTGGGCATGGTTGATATAGATATACAAAAACCTGCTGTAATAGTTGCGAATTATAAGACCGAGCCGAAGAGGGAAATTTTCTACGTAAACCAACGGACAGATTTAATTACTCACGTCGAATCTTATCGTATCGAAGGCAACCGCGAGGTTCTAAAATTAACAACGCGTTTTTCCGACTATAACGTTCCCATAGATGAAAAGATGTTTTCCCTTAGAGATGTAATTCCCAAAGATATAATTGTTTACGACAAGCTTAATCAGCTTATCGGTGTGTCTCAGGGGGATATGACTGATGAGCAGACAGCGGCAGAAACGGTTCGACAGTTTTTTCAGGCCATCGTTGACAAGGACTACAAAAAAGCTGGCTTGATACAGTGCGGTATGCTTGAGGAATATGCCAAAGAAGAATTTGGCCGGTTTAATGTCACTGCAATCATTTCAGTCGGTCCTCCAATACACCAGCCGGATTGGGATGAACACGGCTATAGGGTTCCCTGTGAGTTGGAAACCATCAGCTCCGGCGGGAAAAAGACCATTTGGAAACCCAGTATATATGTCCGGTCCGAAGGTGATGAAAGGTATCCTGATCGCTGGGTAATAACCGGGTGGAATTGGTAATCTGAGGTCAGTGCGACACTACGCCGGGCTTTCTGCTCGGCTTTTTTTATTCGCTTAACAAGCCGGCTCGACACTTGTGGTTTTAAGTTGAAGTATTTTTCGAGTCTCGCCGGTAATTTTAACCTGCTCGCTTATTCGAATCGGCCAGACCCAGATTATCTTCTCACCATCAGCAACAATAAGCACTTTTTTGCGTATCTGCTGCGGCACTTTTTCTGCGGTAAGGAATTTGCCTACCTTTTTCTCCCCCGCCAAGCCCAACGGCCAGAATCTATCGCCGACTTCGCGATAACGAACAACCAACGGCAACTTCAATTTATCGAAATCAAAATGCTCTGTAAATTGCGAAACAAAACCCCCAGTAAAACTGGGGGCTAAATATTTTGTTGCTTCTATCGAATACTGACCGAACTGTGTTCGCCCCGGAACCTCCAAGACAACAGAAGGCAGAGGACGGAGGACAGAAGACAGATTCTCGCCTGTTGACATCTGTGGCCGGGTAAAAATCAAATTCTCGTATTCGCGCTGAACCACAAACTCATTCGGCAAATCAATTTTCCTGCCGCTGATATTCTTTTCTGCCAAGCGCAGTATTTTTTCATAGTGCCTGTGTGTCATATCCCTCTCTCCACTACCTAATTGAGCGAGACTGCGACGAACAAGC
The DNA here is from genome assembly GCA_964622085.1 of uncultured Pirellulales bacterium. Lineage (GTDB taxonomy): Bacteria > Planctomycetota > Phycisphaerae > Sedimentisphaerales > Anaerobacaceae > CAZBWE01. The sequence continues at coordinate 3,008 of CAZUPG010000131.1, forward strand.
TCAACCTTTACCGGCTGTGGCTGGGCCAAAAAGCCCTTCAAATTCAATGAGACCGTTTCGCCGCTGACCTCAGCCGTGTCGGGCCACACTTTCTCTGCTTCGCTGCAAACCAGAGTGTAAAACCGCCCGGCTGAAACGGATAAATCGGACAACTGCTCGATAATAGAGCCGCTGCACTGCTGTTGCAATGCCGGGATTAGCCGATGCCGAATAAAGTTTCGCCTGTATGTGCAATCAGCATTCGTATGGTCATCTCGCCATTTTAGATTTCGTTTTTTCAAATATTCAATAATCTCATTGCGCCTGACGCACAGCAGAGGTCTTACAAAACTGATTAGGTTCGACAAGCTCACTACAGGATTGCTGGCAAAGATGCGCTTTGGCCAGATTCCTCCCAGTCCGCGAAAGCCGGTCCCGCGACTGAGCCGTTGCAGAATGGTCTCAGCGTTGTCGTTCTTTTGATGTGCCGTTACTACGCAATCGCAGTTGTTGGCCTTTGCAATATCGAGCAGACTTTCGAGCCGAAGCTTCCGGGCCGCTGTCTCAATCGACAGTTTATTACTGCGTGCAAACTCACGTACGTCCACTCGTCTGGTTATTACATCCAGCTTTAGCTTCGCAGCTTCTGCAATAACAAAATCTTCATCCGAATCCGCCTCAGCCCCTCTTAACTGATGATTTATATGAGCGCAGAGGGGTTCCTCGCTTAAAATGTTCTCGGCCTTCAATGCACACATCGCATACAAAAGTGCCGTCGAGTCAGCCCCACCGGAAACAGCCAACAAAACCCTGCTCGTGCTTCGCAGAGTAGTATCTGACGAGCTGAAAAGTGCATTTACCTTTATAAAATCAGCTACCTTGTTCTCAAACTCGGTCAACATTTTTCATAAACAAAAATAAAACAGTGTAAATCCGTGTTAAACCCGTGAGATAGCGGCTTTGCTTATCTCACGGGTTGAATCTGTGTCTAATTTTATACAGTGTAAATCAGTGTCTGAAAAAGAAAAAAAATGGGCCTGATTTCTATCCAGGCCCAAAACTCGATCGGGAAAAACTTTTACCCCGTTAGAAAGAAAGCTCTATCCTTCGGGCGGGCAAGCCCGCCCGTCGTTTGGCGCTGTAAAGAATAGTTAGCGACGGAGTGGTTTGCCCCGCCCGAGCCTTCTAATGGGGTTTTTCTTAATCCTCTGTCAATCTAATTTGCTGCCCTGTTTGTTCTCCGTCAGCTCCTTAATCCGTTCCTCCGTCCATAGCTTCCATTCCGTGTGCTCGCCTTCTTTCCTGACTGCTAGGGCCTCCTGATAAAGCTCCAGCGCCTCTGCTCTGCGGTGCAGCCGCTGGTCTAAAATATAGGCCTCTTTGAATCTTGCGGGGTAAGGCGTTTCATCGTTCCATTGATAGGCTCTATTGTAGTATATAAGAGCTATCGTGTAGTCCTTGAAGCTCTCATAAATTCCGCCGGCTCTGTACGCTGCATCGTCAATCTTATCGCTCGAAGGATGCTTCTTTATAAGCTCGTTGTATTCATCCAGAGCCAGTCGTAATAAATCGTTGTTTTTAATTACAATTAGCCGTTTGCCCTTCTTTTCGAGCCGCATGGCCTCTCCGTAAAGCTCATCCGCCTCCGGAATCGCAGTGGTCGCTTTCAGATTTGGCCCAGCCACCTCCGCCTCAATGATGTATTTATATTGTGGCATAGCATTCAGTGCAGCCAGCTCTTTTTCGGCCCACTGCAGCTTCATATTGTTGCCGACCCTGGTGTAATGGTCTATCAGTGATTTAAGCCCCTGCCGATATGCCTTCCGATTGATTGCCATCTGCTCGACGGCATCAATCTCTTCTTTCTGGCCGACTTTAACCTCGCCGGTATAGCCGAACTTCTTCACAGAAGTCGGTATAAGCTGGCCTCTGCCTTTGTCGGCCCCGCCACAGCCGACCAATACGTTTAACAGGACTATTAGTACTGCGCTCAAAACTATCCTTGCCATAATCGTCTCCTTTCGGATTCAAATCCTACGGACAGAAATAAAAATCAGATTCTGGATTCTCATCAACTATCACTTGAAATGCCAGCCGTCAAGAACAAACTTCTGAAAAATTATTCAAAGTCCATAATACTCTTAAGTATTATCATCAAACTCAAATAGGAATTATACGCAAATCCCCGGAATACACAAACCACTTGTGGATTGAAAATCAGCCGAGAACTGAAAATATCCTTTCTCTATCGGGCTGGCTAAATTCCAGCCCATAAAACCTGACAAAAATTTCCTTTCTCATCTGTCCGGCAGATATTTGCGGGTGTTTGTTATAGATGGAACTGCGTACTATTTGTTTGGCTGCATCATACATAGAACATCCCATAATCAGGCGCTGCTCGTTGGATTTTAGCATGAGCAGATTTTGAAATCGAATAGCAATGTCAGGATGCGTGTCGTTCATTGCTTTGCCTGTTTATACAGCCCTTCCAAATGCAGTTTTCCAACCCAATTATCAATATATTTTAAGTCTAAATTGTCCACTGTTTTTATCAGATTTCTTACATCTTTTAGCTGCGTTTCGGATAAACTGTCTTTTGCCCAGAGCAGCTTTGATATAATCAGGTCTTCCGGAGAGATAAACCACA
>CAZUPG010000132.1:0-5627 GCA_964622085.1 uncultured Pirellulales bacterium
GCATAAGGCTCGCAGCCTGCGCAGTTGGCGAGGTGCTATAGCTTATCTCTATCTCTACGCTCTCGGTAAGCGTTAGCTTCCCGGATACAGGGTTGTATTGGAAGGGGGTGAAATCTACCTTGGCGAACTTCCACTTCCTCATCTGGGAACAGCAGAGAAGTTTTACCGGACTCTCGGGGAAGTCGGCGTCACTTTGATATACATCAACGTTTTTGCCATCTACAATGCTCTTATTATCTCCCCGTATCGGAAGACCTGCCGGCTTGATGTTGTATGTTCCTTCGAGGCAACGTGTATTAGCTGACACTATCTTTAATTTCACCGTCGAGTCAATGACATCCGGAGGCAGGAGGATATCCTGCACTTTATGCGGAAGCATTGGATCTCCAGGAGAATCTGCCGGGACAAAACTTTCCATCTGGATGACATCGAATGCGCCATCCTGCACAATCTTATAGCTGCCCGGCGCGTCCAGCTTCACGACTACCCGGTTAGCAGAGTTAGTTAAGGCCATACCTCCAACTAACATTAGCATTAAAACTGCTACAAATAGACATACAATTTTTGATTTTGTCTCTTTCATAATTAAATCCTCCTAAGTAATATGGTGGGCTAAATACAGACTACAAAAGCACGATAAATATACAGTTACAGCATTGAATCCTCTCATAATTAAATCCTCCATAAAAACTTCGCTTTCTGAAATAAAAAAAACGCTAACTCATTACATAAAAATACTCACGCGCTTATTGCCGCGAGAGCTTGTTTCTGTGTGCAAAGTACAGGCGCCATTTTTCCTACGGACGAAAAAGCGGACAATGATAAAAACCAATACATCATTACCGCTCCTCACTTTTCGCTAAATCCTTTATATTGCGATAATTAAATATATCATTTTACGCTGGCCGAATCAAGAAAAAATCCGCAAAACCAGAAAAACCTGTAGCAATATTTTGTATTTTTTCTCAAATTCGGGAAATTCCCTGTTATTAAGCTAATATTCCCATACGGCTTTGGGATTCAGCTCTATTTTTTGTAGGTTTTGTGCGGGTCGTAGACCTTTTCTGCGATGAATTTTAGCTCTTTGTCGGTACCTTTCTTCAACGCACGGTAAAAGCAGCTTTGGTAGCCCACATGGCATTGGCCGGCATCGACAGTTACTTTAAGAAGCAGCCAGTCCTGGTCGCAATCGACGAGTATTTGCTGGACTTTTTGGATATGCCCGCTTTGCTCGCCTTTCTTCCATAGTTTTTGCCGTGACCTGCTGTAGTACACGGCATAGCCGGTTTGGACGGTCAGCTCAAGCGCCTGGCGATTCATATAAGCTACCATCAGGACCTGGCCGGTCTTCGCATCCTGTGCGATGGCAGGTATCAGACCATCGTCATCGAATTTCGGGATAAATTCCAAACCTTCTTCGATATCTTGTTTTGTCGCCATTGTCGTTCACCATTTACTGAAAAGCTCATTGGTGGGGTTACGACCCCACCCTACAGCTGTAAAGTGCCTAAAATGCCTAAAGTTTGAAGTGCCTAAACTGACACGAAGTGTCATTGCGAGAAGCTTGCCCCCAGGGGGCGAGCGACGTGGCAATCTCCTTGCTGATGTTTGAGATTGCTTCGCTTCGCCCTTCGGCAAGGACATTCGGCTGAGCTCAGTCGAAGCCCTCAGAACTTCGCTCGCAATGACGTTGCGCCTCACTTTAGCTCACTTTCCACTTTTCAATTGTCATTTATCAATTTACCCATTATTATCTGCAACAACAAGTTTTTTATAAAGGTGAATCATCCTAATGAATAAAACCAAAGACAACAAAGGCAAATATGTATTCCTGTTCGGCCGCATCGCAGTAGTTGCATGTGGAATCATCTGGGCAATATTATGGCTTTCCAGGGAGCAAAGATGGGATAATTTAACAAAAGTTTTTCTTCGAATAAATATATGGGTTTTCGCGCTTGCTCTGAGTATTTTCGTTGTAAGTCAGATAATTGTAGCGTTTCGTTGGTGGTTGCTGCTGAGAACCCAATCGGTTTTCATAGCGTTCTTCTCTGCCGTCAGACTGCATTTTCTGGGTCTTTTTTACAATAATTTTATGCCGAGCTCCGTCGGGGGCGATTTACTTCGGGCCTGGTACGTTACAAAGCACACAGAAAAAAGATTCAAAGCAGCTTTGAGTGTATTTGTCGATAGAATAATCGGATTGTTAAGCACGTTGATTATCGCCGCTTTTTTCTATTCGCTTTTTCTCAGGGGTGAGACTTTACCAATAATCGCTCGAAACAACGGTGGTTTTCTAAACTCCGTCGCTGAGCACAAAGGGATTTTCTTTTGGGTGCTTTTGGCCACCGTGGTTGTTTTTTTCACTCTCTTACTGTATAGTTCTACCCGAGTAATCCTCAAAAAAACCTTTTACTATATCCGAGAACAAGCACTCAGGATAGTCGCAAAGTTCAGGGACGCATTCATTATTTACTGCCACAACCCCATAGCAATTCTTATAGTGTTTGGGCTGACGGTTTTTTTGCAGCTCTTTACTATAACCGGCTTCTGGTTTCTTGGCGTAAATATGGGGATTACCGTCAGCGTCAAGTACTACTATGTCTGTTTTACATTAGCATGGGTATCGGGGGCGTTACCCATAAGTATCGGCGGTGCAGTGGTGGTCGAAGGCATGCTCGTTTTTCTGTTCTCTAACTTTGCCGGCGTCAGTGGGGAGACTGCTTTAGCACTGGCGCTGTGTCAACGGGTTATTTGGATGCTCGCTTCTTTGCCGGGGGCCGTTATACATTTGATTGGAGCTCACCTGCCAAGGCACTTTTTTATTGACTATGAGAAGTCTGTAGATTAAATTACATTATTCTGGATAAGATGCATTTGTAGTTGGTGGGGTCGTAACCCCACCAAGCGACGAAGGATGATACACAGAAAACAGAGCGTTAAGTGGTTACGTAACCCTTAGACGAAACACGCAACCATTAACCATTAAGGATACCCGAATGCCGGGACGCTTTAGAAGCTACTTTTTGCGTGGGCTGGCTGTATTAGTGCCGACCATCATAACAATCTGGATATTTGTCTGGGGCTACAAATTCATCCATGGGAAAATCGGCGTTCATATAAAGCACGGCTTGCAGTACCTTATAATACTTGCAGGCGGTGCCGAGCAGGAGCTGGGAAAGTTCTGGATAGATGCTGCCTTATCAATAGCGGGTTTTCTTGTGGCATTGATTGCCGTTTTTATAGTGGGCGCATTGTTGGCCAACGTTGTCGGCAGAACCCTCTGGCGTATGATTGAAAAGTTCATAATGAATACTCCTTTTTTGAGGCAGGTCTATCCTTATGTAAAGCAGATTACCGATTTTTTCCTTACGCAACAAGAGGAAAAAAAGAAAATGTTCTCGAGAGTTGTTGCCGTGGAATACCCAAAAAAAGGTATATGGTCGTTGGGTTTTGTTACCGGCTCCGGAATTGAAAAAGTCGTGGACAACGCCAAAAAAGAGTTTCTGACTATCTTAATTCCAACTTCGCCAACACCCTTTACCGGATTTGTAATAATGGTGCCGAAAAAGCAGACAATAGAACTGGATATGACTGTAGAAGAAGCTCTGAGATTTACCGTTAGTGGCGGAGTCATAACCCCCGCCTATAAGCACCTGGTTTGGCCACCGGTAGCTGATTCGCCGGAGAAAGAATAAAAACTCATTTTGCTTATCGCAAAAGCTGTTAAGGAGAGCAATTTTGCTTTTTACAATTACTGGTAAGCACATCGACATAACTGAAGCTATCAGAAAGCATGCAGAACAAAAGACTTCAAAGCTTCCAAAGTACTACGATAATATCAATCAGGTCGAGGTAATTATCGACGATGGGCAGGGGGGCAATACCAGTGTGGAGGTAATCGCAAGAGCCGAGCATAGCAAGGTTTTTGTTGGTACCGAAACCGGCCAGGATATTTACCGGTGTATCGATTTGGCTGTGCGTAAGATTGAGCGGCAGCTACGAAGAGCCAAAGGCAAGGAGCGAGACAACAAACGCGCAGGCGATATTGGCTCGGCATAACTCGCACTTTCTCATCAGGGCGTCCGTCAAGGCTCGGCCTTGCCGAGACTGATAGTTCTGGCCGTAGTCCCGATGCGATAATATCTTCTTGTTGTTGGCAACACACATTACTCATTTATCCATCGCCAGCCTGCTGCGGAGAACGGAAGTCGAGGAATCTATTAAAAAATACTCCATCCGTCCTCTGCCTTCTGACTTCTGTCCTTTACCATGAGCTTGCCGAAGGGCTGTCTTCTGTCGTCCCTTGTTTGCTTGCCCCGTACCAAATAGGTTTTCCGTAATTTGGTGCGTGGGTCCTCTGTCCTCCGTCCTCTGCCTTCTGTCCTCCGTCCTCTGCCTTCTGTCCTCCGTCCTCTGTTGTCTGTCATCCGCTTTTCTTCTCACTATCACCGCACACCTGCCCTCGTTAGAAGTCTGCACAGATCCCGACGCTTTTCTTCTAATGGGGAAAGCCGAGCAGTAAGGAGATGGAAGGGTCACACGTTACGGCTCCCGCACCATAGATGACCTACCGGTCGAGCTTATTGGATGGTCTTTTTCCGCCAACTGCGGGGTATTTTGCACCTGAATTTATGCTCGACTGCATCTACCACATAGGCTTCCTTTAGGTTGCTCAAATCGCACTGGCTTTGGATACCAGGAAAGTCACGTTTCAGTCCTGGGTATAATATCCCCGTCCCAAAGTTCCTGGGGCCTAATAATAATAGAGACTTTATAGAGGACCTAGAGGACCTAAGAGTGAAATATGCTTTATATAAATGGGCAGGATATCTCCCAACATTTGCTGCTGTAATGATTATGAACTTCTCTTTTGGATTATCTGTCATATCATTTGGAGAAAGTATCATATTTTTTGCAACGCTCACTTTTATTCGAGGCTTGTCTCTCCAAATGTTCCATATACTAAGACCGGTCCCTACCGTACCCAATATCGCTCCCCACCAAGCTATTACTGTTCCTCGAATCATATCTTTATCCCTCGAAAACTATTAACGCTTCTTTTTCATCATCACCACAAGTTACCCACCTTAGCAGTTGATAGTAACCATAAGGCCAAGGTGCTAAAGCTCCGAGCAGCATCAAGGCTGCAATGATAGATGGTATTAAGTGTGGTCGTTTTTCTGATACACTTTGTTTCATTTTATCGCTAAGAATGTATTGGTTGTTTATTTTTCACCAACACGATGATTAAAATAAGCGTTCCTATTGTTCGTCAAATTCCTCAAATAGATTCTTCTCTTTTTTATCCTGTTCTTCAAGCGCTTGTTCTATCTCAATCAACTCTTCCTCTCCAAAGGGACTTAATTTCCCTTCATTCCATAGTTTATCAAGTTCTTCTTTTCTCCGTATAAACTCGGCAATAGTTTTCTTCCCTTCGTGGAGATCACGTTTCTTGTATGATTTATATAAACTAATTCTGGCCTCTTTGTCCCTTTGCCGCTTCTCATCACAAGCCTTTTGTAGGGAAGCCCAAAGTGCAAATGTACCAAAAAATCCGATTAAACTTGCAATGACAAATCTTGATACATAAATTTCTTGCGCTCCGGTAAGCAACATACACCAGTAAG
>CAZUPG010000133.1:0-5596 GCA_964622085.1 uncultured Pirellulales bacterium
CCTCGATAAGCATGGTCGTCACTTCCAATACTCAGATGAACCACTTTGGCCTGGTCATTGACTAATATTATCTTACCATCGGGCTTAAAAGCTGCCACTTCACGGTCCGGCGCAGGTTTAATCTTCCTGAGCTCTCGCTGTGCACGCCTCATCAAGTCTTCAGATTCTTTTAACTCTGCTTGTGTCTTGAGCAGCTCTTGATTTACTATTCTCAGATTTGCTCTTTCTTCGCGCAATTGGGCAGAGAGAGTCTGAACTTGCTCATCCGTAGTTTTTCTCAGCAGCTCTTCAAGGTTATTATACTCCTGCTGAGTATCCTTAACCTGCTGTTCGTATTTATCTTTTTCGGCCAACAGTACTTGTTCTTTCTCGAAATTGGCCGTCATATCAGCATCGTATCGTTGCTGCAAGTCATCAAACTGTTTTTGTAAAACAGCGTTTGCTTCTGTGATATAGTCCAATTTTGCTTTCAGCTCTTCGACTACCTGTATGAGTCCGGTCTTATTGGGGTCCATAATATCAAGGTATTCTTGAACCGGCGCTAATGCGTTTTTAACTTTCGTGTTAATTTCGTTGACTTTTACTTCAGCCGAGGTCGGCTGTGGCACACCCCCTACGATTAGCGTTATCATCTGGTCAAGATGCTCAACCATTTTGCCAAGCCAGGATTCTCTGGATTGTTTTGTTCCGACGATAGTACCCAGTTTTGAGCGTTCGCTTGTCGTGGCTAAGTTGTTAATTTGACGCTCTATGTCATCTGCATTTTTTCTGTGTTCCTCGGCCTTGACATAAAAGATAATCGCAGCGGCGGTTGCAACAATGAAAAGCCCGACAAAGACAATTAGGGTATAGAGCATAGTATCGCTTTGTTGTCTTTTGCCTGGTGGCATAATAAAACTCCTTAGAGATTTTTACCTGGCTTTTGCCACGATTTTTTAGTTTTTTTGGACGGGATTAACGGGATTGACGAGATTTTGTTTTATCCTGTAAATCCTGTCTAACTATCTTGTTTTCATTCGTGTTCATTCGTGGCTAATTTTTCCTTTTTATCTGCGTAATTCGTGATTAATTCTCCTTTTTCTGTCTGCCATAGGACATTCGGTAATTATTATCGCCCAAAAACCATTGTAAGTCAAGAAAAAACCAATAAAAGGCCGTTTTATAGCTTGCAGAAAGCCCATCAGCAGGTTTTTTAGTCCTATCTTAAAAAATTATAGAAAAAATAAAATTTTGCGGAAAAAGTGTAACGTTTTTGCGTTTTTGTGGACTATATATTTTAGAACCGTGTTAGCCACAGAAGTCACAGAGAACACAGAGAAATTAAAGAATTTGTAGGGTGGGCTTCAGCCCACCAATCTAACGAATGGACACGAATGGACACAAATGAACACAAATTAGTAAAAATTCGTGTAAATTCGTGGTTAAAAACAAAAAATATAAATCAGTGTTAATCCACGGTCAAAGAAACAAAAAGAGATTTTTATGAATTTTGAAAGGGTGGGATATGGAAAAGAATCTGGATATATTTATTTGTATTGTGCCTCTTAACGATTTTTAGGATATAAAACTCATTTTGTTGCGAAAGAATGAGCAATTGAAAGGTGGTGTTCAAAATGAAACGGAAAATATTTACTTTTGTAATGCTCGTTTTAATGAGTGGAATAGCTTTTGGAGAGTACGCGGGTGGACCATACGGACGGTTGCATATGTCCTATATAGATAGTACTAATGGCTATTTGAAGCATGCTCAGTATGATGGAACTAACTGGACCACTGAAATAGTTGACGATTCTGGAAACGTTGGGTATTACACTTCAATAAAACAAGCACCCTCGAGTGGAAATTTGCATATTGCTTACTATGATACAACTAACGATTATTTGAAGCATGCAGTATATGATGGCAGTAACTGGACAACAGAAACAGTTGATAATTCAGGAATGGTCTCTGGATGTAAATTTCCTATCGCAGTTTCTTCAGATGAAAAATTATATATATCTTACGGTGCGTTAACAGGAGGTGGTGATTACGAGAGCGATCTTTATTGCGCAAAATACGACGGATGTTGGTCAACTTCAATTGTTAAACAACATGAATCGTCCAGAGATGGTCCTTTTGATTTATATATTGCTCTCGACCCATCAGAGAATCCTATTATCGCTTACCAGTATAATGAATACTGGAGCGGAGCTAGTTTAAGATTTGCCCAATGGAATGGCACTACATGGCAGCATACCACAATTGATCCGGGAGGATCGAATGAAAATGCGGGGGGCCATTGCTGTTTGATAGTGGGATTGGATGGTAGATTCCATATAAGTCACTTTGATTATAATCACGATAATTTAAAATATGCTGTATATAATGGGACCAACTGGACGGAATATGATTCAATAGCAGCATCTGATACAGGCCAAACATCAATAACAGAAACTTCTGATGGGCATCTACACATTTCTTATATTCATACTGGCGCATTGAGGCATGCTGAGTATGACGGGAGTATCTGGAGCACTGAAATAGTTGATGATTTTACCATAGTGGCCAATACTACCTGTATTATTAATTCTCCCGATGAACACCTGCATATTAGCTATTACGACTCAACTAACCAACGCTTGAAACACGCTGAGTACAATGGAAGTAGTTGGACCACAGAAATAATAGACTCTTCTTCAGATGTAGGAAAAGGTAGCTCAATTATCTATACTCCACAGCAGGTTTGCCAGTATGTCCTTGTCGGCGACTTAAATGATGATTGCAAGGTTGACTTTTACGATTTTGCTATGATGGCGGAAAACTGGTTAATCGACTGCTGCTTGGACCCGAACAACCCGGCCTGTGTACCTAAATAGAAGCAAATATCCAATATAGTGTTATTTCTGGATTTATTTGTTTGCTGACTTTGGCAGGTCGGTTTTAAATAAATCGTGTAGGGCCTGTGCTGATTGTTGGTGCAGTACAGGCCCACATTTTATTCTGTCGTTCTTCAAAGATTCTCCAAAAGAGCCGGTAATTCGCCGATTTTGTGGATTACATAACGTGCCGCAGCACCAGATTGCTGCGAGACTGAAGTATGTATGCGAGCAGGACGAATGAGCTGAATTGTTAAAAATCCGAGCTTGTTTGGTGCGATAAAATCCTTCTCCACGTTGTCAGCAACGTAAGCTATAGCTTCCGGCTTTACATTTAGCGTCTGTATTAGTTTTTCGAATCCGGATGGTGAAGGTTTCCAGCAATCCCTGCCGAGCTCCTCGGTATAAACAATGCACTTAAAATATTTTTCGATTCCCAACGCCTGAACTTTTAGTTTTTGAGCCGGCAGAAAGCCATCCGTCAGCAGAGCCAACGTATAATTGTCGCTTAGTTGGCACAAAACGTCCAAGCTGTCTTGCGGCAGTGTTATTTTAGGGACGTGATTACGATAGACCTTTATCAGTTCGGTGATGAGCTTATCGTCATAGCCGATGCCAAGCTCCTCAAGAGCCGCGTTAAATGTCTTTGTTCGATTGCCGGTAGTGAACTGCCCCCACAAGCAGTCAAAAATACGCTTGGCAACAGGAGCCTTAGGCAAATTGGCAAGAAACCTGGCAATGGAGGTAAAGCCACTCTTGCAATACTCGACTTCGTCATAAAGTGTGTCGTCTAAATCAAAGACAATGGTTGTTATCATAATAATTGAAGTATACAATAATTAGTAAACAATAATCAATAATATTGTCATCCCCGCGAAAGCGGGGACAATAATCAATTTTCGTATGGCAAAAGAAAGATTACAGAAGGTTTTAGCTGCGGCGGGTGTCGATTCGCGAAGAAAATGCGAAGAGTTAATACTCTCCGGGACAGTGCGGGTAAATCACAAGGTCGTAGATACGCTGCCGACCTTTGTCGACCCCGAAAAAGATGTGATAAACGTAAATGGCAGAAAAATTCAGCAACAGCGGAAGGTATATTTTCTCCTGAACAAGCCCAGAGGTGTGATTTGCACGAACCATGACCCACAAGGCAGAAAAAAAGCTATAGACATCGTTGCCTCCCGTGAACGCATCTTTTGTGTCGGCAGACTCGACGCCGATACCACTGGAATAATCATTCTTACTAACGACAGTGATTTGGCAAACAGATTAACACATCCGAGATATAAAATGCCTAAGACCTACGTTGCCGCGGTCAGAGGAGAAATTACACCTGAACAAATAGAAAAGTTAAAAAGGGGCATTTGGCTGGCTGGAGGTAGAACGGTCAGGGCGTTGGTAAAGATATTAAAACGCAGCCATAAGCAATCTCTGATTGAAATCACTGTTCGTCAGGGTCTTAACCGGCAGATTCGCAGAATGCTGGCAAAAGTCGCTCTGCCGGTAAAATCTCTTAAGCGAACACGAATCGGCAAACTCACGACACGAGGCATCAGCGTGGGTAAATTTAGAGCACTAACCAAATCCGAAATAGAATACCTGAAAAAGGCTACTACCGGCTAATTTGCCGATGCGCAATAACCGATGAATATAAAGCGTGCCCTTACTCGTCTCGGCGGAGGCCTTCGCCGGAGCGGGGAAAAAAGTCTTTCACCGGTAAAAGAGCAAATAGATGCGTGCTAAACGCCGAAGAAATAAAAAATCAATATCGCATACCAAAGGAGGTATCAAACGGCATAGAGTCAAAAAGCACTCACTAACAGAGAAAAAACCTCTTTCTACAATTTCCGCGAGTAGTCCTTGGGACTCCTTGCAGAGAGCAAAACAAAAGGATGTAAAAAAGGTGATGCGTCAGCCAATAACCGGCTGGCGTCTCTGGCTGTTTCGTGTTGTTGCGATTACCATTATTCCGGCTCTTCTGTTCCTGCTGCTGGAGATTATCCTACGCGTGGTCGGCTACGGCTTCCCCACAACCACAACCATCAAGTGCAAAGTAAACGCCACGGTCTCTTACTGTAACAATGACAAATTTGCCTGGCGGTTCTTCCCACGAAACATTGCACGGACATCTGAACCGTTTGTTTTCTCTTCGGATAAGCCGGACGAAACTTATCGTGTCTTTGTATTAGGCGCTTCCGCCGCTGCAGGGACGCCGGACGGGGCATTTTGTTTCGGACGGGCCCTACAGGTGATGCTGCGTCAACGGTATCCACAAGCAAATTTCGAGGTCATTACCACTGCGATGCCAGCTATAAATTCCCATGTGGTTCTGGAAATCGCCGACGATTGCACACGACATCAAAGCGATTTGTTTATCGTATACCTCGGCAACAACGAAGTAGTCGGCCCATACGGGGCGGGAACCGTCTTTGCACCACTTAGCTCCAATCTGTCTCTCATCCGCTTCGGGATAGCGCTTAAAGCTACTAAGCTGGGTCAACTTATAACGAATCTGCTGGAATCAGCAGGCGCCGGCGATGCCCCTAAGGTCTGGAGCGGCTTGGAAATGTTTCTCGAAAAGCAGGTAAGAGCGGACGACACCCTCCTGGGAATCGTTTACCAACACTTCCAAAGGAACCTGCAGGATATTCGCCGTCTCGCCTGCAAGAGCGGAACAAAAATAATTTTTTGCACGGTGCCCGGCAACCTAAAAGATAACCCGCCGTTCGCATCTCTTCATC
>CAZUPG010000134.1:0-5591 GCA_964622085.1 uncultured Pirellulales bacterium
TTTCATAGAAGTCCTTGAAACACCTGTTTGCTTCTTCTTCAAGTTTGCTTCTTAATAACTTTTCCAATTTCTGCTTATACATATAGGCAGCACCTTTGGGTTTAGACTTAATCTCCTGGTCTAATTTTTTGAGCTCCTCATCTTTTTCTATAAGTTCTTTGGCGATAATTTTAGCATCCCAGGAAATCTGGACAGCGTATTCAGCCCTGCCTTTTATTTTATTCAGCTTCTCTTTTAATTTCTGGTAATCCTCTTTTAGCCAATCTTTAATCTTTTCCTCTGCATTTTCCTCGCCATCGGCCTTGATTATCGTATCAAACCCCAGAGGTAAAACCGCCCCTGTTTTCTCTTGAACCGTCTCAATAACATTTTCATGGGCAATAATCCATTTCTCCACTAATTCCTTGTCCTCTGACTCGTATGGTGTGGAAGGGCAGTTGTGAACGACGGCAGCTATATCCTGATAGGCAATAGTGTAAACGTCATTCTCCTCTATCCCGACCTTGTCCATACGCATCACATCAGAACCCTCGGCAATGCAATAAACATACCTTCCTTCAGCCATTTTCACTTTCCTTTTTTCCCATCTCCTTAGCCCATCTTTCTGGATTTACCATCTGGTCCAAAACGTCATCCACAATATCGTCCAGTCCATCTCTCACTGATTTGACGGTCTCGCTGATTCCCTGCTCTTTTTTCATCTGGTCAATGGCTATATCAATTTCTTCCAGGGCAATTCCCAACCTCTCCACTTCTTCATCGGTTAAGCTGCCGCCTTCCATACGTCTTAAAGCCTGATGCTTAAGCGCATCCCGGATTATCTCCACTACAGCTACAACTAAACCTAACAGTCCATGTTTTAGGTTGTCCTCATGAATATCAATAGGCATTTGTCGCTATTCCTTGCTTATCTCAATCTCCAATATCCCATTCCTGTATGTTTTTTCTAATTTCCCTTTAGGTTCACAGGGTAGTTTCAACTTCTGATGATATTTGCGCTCTGGAGTATCTACTGATATTGCAAGGTCGTCTTTGATTAAATCAATTTTTATATCACTTTCTTTAGCGCCTGGTATCTCGGCAATTATCTTGACATAATCTTTTTCATCAAAGATATCCACCGGCCTTTCTTTGGGGGTCGGTGGAGGGCCTTGCGGTCTTGCTGGCTCTGATCTTTCTTTAACAAAACGCTTCCTCTTTGCTACCTTGCCTCGCGCACCCGGGGGTATTCCCATCGGAATATGAGACGGCCCTGCCTCTCCGGTCTTCTTTAAAGGGCTCTCTTTTAATCTACGCTCCACCTCTTTATCAATTTTCTTCAATCTCTCTTTGAAGGCAGGGGATTTCTCTAAGGATTCTACTAAGCCGCCAAGTCCTGGAATCACCTTGCCAATCCCTTTCAGGATTCCTCCTGCTATGCCTTCATCTTTTTCTTCGTTTTTTTCTTTTTTCTTTCCTGCCATGCCTTAGCTCCTATCTATCCTCTATCTTCTGCTTCCGGCCTGTGCCCGCAAAGGTAACATCCCTTTTTCATCAATTCCTTTTTTACTACCCGCCTGCTGCAAGAAGGACATCTTACCCAATAGCCAGACGCTATGTCCTTTTTGTCCTCATCTCTGGCTCTTTTAAGTATTGCACCCCAAAGTGATTCTGACACAGGGTCAAAAAGCATATTACCCCCACTTTGTTTGGGCTCGGTTAATTGGTTAATTAACCACTCACCATCTAATCAACGGCTTTGCTGCTCTCACCCGCGGACTGGTAAACTCTTCACCTTCGGGCGTAAGTTTAAATTTGCCATCTGGTTCTTCTTCAAGATACCCATCTTTGGCTAATATAGAACAAATCTGAACTGCATACTCTGTTGAGATTCCTAACTTAAAAGCGACCGATTGTTTGTCAGCTTCATCCTGTTTTTTAAATATGCTCAAAACTTGTTTCTCAATACCTTTCATTCTACTTCACTCCAATTAACCATTATCCAGCTATGGCTTTAGCTTTGGCGCTGACCCACCCGCACCAGGGACAGCCGACACTTACAAGCTCTTCTACCGGCACTCGCTTGCCACACTGAGGGCAGCCTTCTTTAGCCACCATGGCCTCTTTCCACGCGGCAGTCTCTATGTTGGTTCCACTGGGAAACTCCAAACCATATTTAGCTGCAGTTTCAAACGAGGCCAATGCTGCCCTTATCTTAATACCGAGTAGCTCAACCCCGGCGACAGATACGGTAATATCCGCATTAATTATCAAGCCCTTGTCCAGTATCCTGTCGATTACATCTACGAGTGTCCCCCCGGATCTCTCATTCGTTGCTTCCATTGCCATCTTTATCCTTTTTCAAAAAACTTCTTGTTATACTCGTCCCTCAATGCCTCAAGCTCTTTAACGACCTTTTCCAAAATCTCCTTTTTATCACGCATGCTGACCGTTATGGACTTAAGCTCATCGGTTACGTCCTTCTCTTTGACCTTTTCTTTGATTGCCTTTAGAGACTCAAGCTCTTTCTGGATGTCGCCAAGAGCAGTTTCTGCTACAACTTTCTTCTCTTTTATTTTATCCTGCATCTCCTTAACTGCGTCAGCTACCACCTTCACATCTTCAACGTCGCCCATCTTCTTTAATAATTCTTCCGGTGATATTGCAGATTCTGCTTGTAAATCCCCAAACATTTTCTGCATCGTTACCATCTTATTTCTTATCTCTTCTTCTAACTTCTGTAAAACTTCAACGTCTATCTTTTCCTCTGCCATTTTATGCCTTCCTTATTTTATTATGTCTTCTTTTTTTTCTTTCCTTTTTTCGGCTTCTTCTTTGTCTCCTTTTCTATAACCCTTTTCCCCTTTAGGAGACATTATGCCCTCCTTTTCTGGTTCCCATATAAAACCGAAGACAGCTCTCTTAACTCATCTATTCCCTTAATCTTATGCGAAAGCTGGGGTACTTTGCTAATGTGATAATCCGAATAACTATTGCTTTTAACTTTACGAACATATCTCTGTTGTTCTTTCATCTTAAAATTACAAAAGCTGCAATTCGTAGGCGGCACCATCATATTAATAATCATATAATGGCAGGGAATTTTAAGATTTTTAAGACTTGATAGGAGCCTGTCGCTTTCTGCCAGGGCCATCTCTTCGGGAATAGTTATAGCAACAAATTCCGTTCTTTTAGAATCGGTAAGTAACTCTTGTACTATTCTTACCTTTCTCGAAGTATCCACCATCTCCCCTGCCATCTTTGTCAATTTTATTTCTTTATATTTTAACAGTAGCCTGAATATTGCCTTTAGCCACTCCCTTAAAAGATGAGGAAGCTCTAAAAAACGAATAAGGTGTCCTGTGGCAGCTGAATCCAAGATGTATAAGTCAAATCTCTCTTGCTTTACAAACTCGGTAATCTCCCCCATAGCCATAATCTCATCAAGGCCTGGAGGAGTAACAGAGGCCAACTCGGTCATTATCTCTCGGTCAAATTTTATATCTACTCCTACGCCGAGAGATTTATCGAACATCCCTTCTACGTCTTCTCTATGTCTGCTTCGCCAATCTTCAAGCAGTTTCCCTGCATTTATCTCAAAGCCGAAAAGATTATCCATCCCGCCAATTGGGGTTACTTTATCACCTATGGGCAAACCAAAGCAATCAGACAGTGCGTGTGCTGGGTCGGTTGAAAATACCAAGATTTTCTTCTTTGGATGTATTTCTGCCATCCTTAAAGCTGTAGCAGATGCTATTGTTGTCTTACCCACTCCACCCTTTCCTCCAAAAAGAATAAACTTTAAGTCCTTTTTCAAAAGCTTCAGCGACAGACTACGCAGTTTTAAAGAAGACTTTGCCTGCCCGCCGGAGCCTTGGTGTAGGCGGGGAAAAGAAAATAATTTGCATGCCGCCTTATATTTGTAATCTTTGCCAAACAGAACCTCTGCATACTCTTTAAGCCTTTCTATTCCTCTGATTTCATAAGGGAAAAGGGGCATCCTATATAAGCTGTGGTTTGAGAATTTTTTCTCAATTTCTCCCAGCTTATCTTTCTGTTCTTTTGTTCGGGAATTACAAAAATCGCACCTACTTTGTTTGCTTGCTATCCGATTGACCACGATACTTTTCGATGAAATCATGAGCTGCCTCAACCGAATCAGCAGCCTACCTGTCTCATCGATAGACATCGGCTCAGGGATGGTAACAGGAACAAATTCTGTTGTCTGGGCATTAGAAAGGAGCATCTTGACTCTTCCTATATCCTGTGCCATCATTTTCAAGAAATCATCGGCATCATCCTTCTTGTATCTGCCGGTAAACCTTTTTGTTAGAAATCTATGTTTAGATTGCATCATCTCCATAAGGCGAACCCATCTGGCCATCTCTTCAGGCAAAGCCAGCAGTCGCATAGTATGGCCTGTAGGTGCCGTATCCAGAATAATCAAATCGTATTGGCCCTCTTTTAGAATATTGGCTATTCTTATTATTGCCATCACTTCATCCATACCCGGCAAAGTAAGGGAGAAGAAACTTTCTATATCCTCCCTGTCGAAGTATGTACCCCTGTCGGCTATCTTTTTCATAATTGCACTATATTTTTCATTGAACTGGCTACTTACCTCTTCTGCTTTTATCTCCAGAGCCCAAAGATTATTTACTCCTTTTACTCTGGTTATTTTATTTCCTATGCTACAGTTAAAACTATCGCCTACCGAATGTGCCGGGTCGGTAGATACAATCAGTATCTTCCTTTTCTTATCAAATTGAGCTAAATGTATCGCTGCAGCACAAGCTGAAGTAGTCTTTCCACTTCCCCCTTTGCCGCCAAAGAGCACTAATCGCAGATTTTCATTATCCAAAAATGGAGGTAATCCATTTCTCATTGCGTAGAACTTGGCTACCAACTCTGGTACCGTTAAACCTTAAACAAGCCTTGGCTTCTACGCTTATTTATTCAGCCACTTCGGCAGCAGTATCTACGCGCTTGCGTAAACCTAAGCGGTTGAACTCAACGACTTTACCATCGTCATCCAATATCACATCGTAGGCAGCCAAGATATCCATCTGGTCCGGGATAGAGTGTTTCTCTATCATTTCCATAGATATGCGCCATCCTCTCTCGTCCTTGGATGCCCCCAAGGTCGTAGAAAGTTCCAGGCCGGTAACTTTACTCAGTTCCTCTCTTGCTATCTCGATTAATTGATGTATGTCTTTTGCCATTTTTTAATTCTCCTTTTTTCCCTGGTTAAATGGTAATCGGTTATTGGTAATTGGTTAAATTACCAGTTACCATTATTTCTGCGTTACCATCTTCTGTCCCGTTTTCGCTCCACAGGAAGGGCAGTATGGGTATTCATACATATATCGCCATGTCGCCCCACATGAAGGACACTCAAGATAAAGTTCTTGCCCGCATTGGTCACAGAAATTGAGGTCTCCCCATGTAACTGCTCCGCACCTTGGACATCTAAACGGCCCTTTTGCTTCGTCTTGTCCTGGCATTTTTTCACCGTCTTTCTAAATGTGAATTTATTGATGTTTGAATAAATAATAGAACAAACAAACTGTCACTCCTGCGCAAGGTTGTCACCCCTGCCTACGAGCAGGGGC
>CAZUPG010000135.1:0-5556 GCA_964622085.1 uncultured Pirellulales bacterium
TTATGTATACATTGTTGCCGATAGTGCAGTTGTGAATTGTTGCGTTACTGACCCCAGTCGGCTTTGTAACGCCGCCCAGAAAGGATACTTGCTTTTCAAAAACGCCTAATTTTACCTCGCCGGAAAAGTGCGTCGTTCTAACTTTTTCTGCGTTGAAACCTTCGGCAACCTGCAGCTTTGACCAATCGGTACAACTGCAGCCCTGGTCAGTTAGCTTGGCAATTTCCTCCGGCGTTAGCGGACGAAATTTTGACGTCATTTTCGTAACTCCATCTTATATTCAATTTGCATAAACACCTTATTATTTTCGTTTCTATATCATCGAAAAGGCCATTGGCGTTGAATACCCAAATCAACGTAAGGCAATATACAGATTCGAGTTCCGTAAATCAAGCTCTATTTATCCCGTTAGAAATCTCCCGTTTTTGCATTCTTTTGCCTTTTGCGGAATTTCTAACGGGGTTTATAACAGGCTAACTGTGAATTTTTTTTGCCACCAAAACATTTATCCGCCTTACGTCTGGCGGATTTATCCGCCTTCGGCGGACAAAGGCACTAAATTTTTTAATTTTTATCCGCCAGACGCACGGCGGATTAAATTTCTTTGTGTTTTGGTGCCTTTGTGGCTAAAAAGAGAGCGTTATTGAGGCAGGTGAAAACTTTCGAAAGTAAGTTACAAAAATTTTAGCAAAATTTGGAGCAATTTATCGACACCTGCCGATGTATACCTTATAAGATAGTCATACTCCGTCTCTGGACAGTTATCTATAGTACTTCGTCAACGCTATTGATGTGAAAATAGATTTATCGCGAACAATCTTGTCATTCCCGCAAAGTTTGTCCGCCGTCTCTTGGCGGAGCGGGAATCCAGGAACCTGAAAGCAAATAAAAGCATTTTGTATTTTCACAATGTTAGCGATGACATAATACTATTTTTTTCGAGTTGTCTGCAGGTTTAGGACTATGCAAAATCAGCCAAGGGTGGCGAAGGTTTTAGCGGCACTGCTGGTCTCAATGACCGCCGGGGCCATAGTATTGATGGCCTTGGGCAATAACCCTCCCTCCGCTGGTCCATTTTGCCTTTCGACTTATTTGCGCCTCGACCCCGTTAAAGAGGCCACGCGCTCTCGGTCTTCTCAATCACCTGACCGCTGGAGGAGTGTAGAGGTTTATTATAGCGGCACGAAAGCCGGCAATATAGGACAGCTGGCTTCGCTTAGTGGCCTACCCGGCGCCGAGGATATCAACTGCCATTTTGTTATTTGCAACGGTCTCGGAGGGGGCGATGGCCAGATACAGCCAACTGAAAAATGGCAAAGGCAATGGTCTATTATACCGGGACGAACCTGGTACGGAACCAATCAGACTATCCGCATTTGTGTTATAGCTGACCCGCCGCTGCGGGCTTACCCGACTGATTGCCAGATAAAACGGGTAGAGATGCTTGTAGAAGGCCTATGCCGAAAGTTTGACATTCAAGCGGAATCTATCTTCTATCCTAACGATTGGCGATAGCCGCAGGGCCAGTCAGTCGTCATTACCAGTCCCATTTCTCTCTTTGGTCGTTTTGCAACAGACCCCGTTTTCAAGCTATAACTCTAAGGTTCGTTCGATGCCCCAACGTTTTGGTTTCTGCCATAGGGGCCGAATCCACGGTGTCCACCTCGGGTCTCCCCCTCGTCTCCCTTATGTCTATGGCCCCGGAACCTCTTATGGAAACAAGGGGAATCCATCTTCTCGCGGAATTTTCCAGCCCGTTCTTTCATTGTCGTCTTTAGCTCCTCCAGTTTCTTGAGCTGTTCGGGGGTCAGTACTGCTTTGATGGAGGCCGTTGTTTGGACTTTCAGGACAGCCTGGTCGCCGAGCACCTTGCCGAGGTTCGTTGCGGCCTTTCGGACGGCGGTCTCGTCGCCTTTGACGACCGCTTCCCGTAGCACCTTTCTCGCCTCGCCAACCGCTTCGGCAGCGGTCTTGTTTCTTTCCTTTGCTGCTTTGTTAATCTGCTTGACGGACTCTTTTTGCTCATCGGTCAGTTCCAATTCGCCGAGCATGCCCTGCATTCCCGGCTCGCAGGCTCTGCCGAGCCGTTCCATGCCCATGCCGAATCTATCTTGTCTTTCATGGCCAAATTTGTGGCCGCCTCTTGACCTGCCCATACCGAATCTGCCAAGCTCCTCAGGGCCGAATTCGGAGCGGCCTCTCGGCCTGCCCATACCGAATCTGCCAGGCTCCTCAGGGCCGAATTCGGAGCAGCCTCTCGGCCTGCCCATGCCGAATCTATCTGGTCTTTCATGGCCAAATTTGTGGCCGTCTCTTGACCCACGACCACCGCGGCCGGGACCGGCAAGCACCAGGCCCACCAGAGCCGTCAGCACCAAAACAAAAACTGCTATTGTTTTGAGTCTTGTCTTTTTCATCTTTCGTTCCTTTCATTGAAGGTTATCCTGTACCACGGCCATCCCCTCGACTTCGCTCGGGACAGGCTTGGCCGTGTTTTTCAAAAACACTGGCTGGAAGCCCGTGTTACAAGTAAAGACGAATTCAAAGGGAGTTTTATTTCAGTTTCGGGGAAATTCACAGGAAATCCGGCTGGAAGCTCGATTTAAGTGTTTTTTATTGCTGCCGGCTCTTTTGGTTGGTCAGCAAGTATAAGAAAACTCCAACCGATAGAACCGCCAACAGCAGAATGATGCTTCCTCGCTTTTCGTACCAGGCGTATGAAGCAGCGCTATAAATCAGAAAGGCGCACACAGCGCAAAAGATGAGTGTTGTAACCGGATAGCCGGTTACACGATAAGGACGTTCGGTTTGTGGCTCCTTGAAGCGCAGAACGATGACTGACAGACTGGTTGCGAGATAAAATGTGTAAACCGCAGTAGCGGTATAGAGAATAGTATCCACAAACGAGCCGAAAATTATAATAAGAGCTACCGCTATTACCCCTTGCATAGATAGTGCCCAGATGGGCGTTCCTGTGCGTCCGTGCCACCTGCCCAGGATTCCAAATGCCCGATGTTCTGCGCCAAGCGCATAGGAAATCCGTGCACCGGTAAAGATTAGACCGTTGAGAGCTCCTAAAGCGGAAATGCAAACCAGAGCGCTGATTAGACCACCGCCAATCTTCGGAAACACCGTCGAAACACAGTCGGTAGCTACTGCTTTGGAAGTTGCCAGACCTGTGTAGCCAAGCGTATAGAGAAACGCTCCATTAACCAGCAGGTAAAGCACGGTGACGGCAACAGAGCCAAGCACCAGTGCGCGGACAATGTTGCGACGTGGGTTTTTTACTTCGGCTGCAACATAAGCCATTTCGTTCCACCCGCCGAAGGTAAACAGCACAAATATCAGCGCTAAACTTATCGGAAATGGTTCAAACGGCTCGGTTGTTGGCGAAGCCTGCGGCCCTGCGACCGCAACACCGACGATAGCTAACAGCCCTAACGCCTTGACTGTTGTAAGGATATTCTGCGTCCACTTGCCCTCTTTAACGCCCAGAACATTTATCACGGTCAAAATTACGGTAGCTATAGCTGCATAAATACGTTGACTATATGAGAAGTGATAGTTAGCCAGCGGGTCGTAAATTGTGCGTGCATACATCGCAAATGCAAATGCCATCACGGCGATGTCACCGGGCCGGACAATTGCAAGCTGAATCCAGCCGAACATATAGCCCGCCCATCGGCCGTACGCCCGGCTGAGATACACATAATCGCCCCCTTCCTGAGGATATGCTGTAGCAAGTTCAGCATAGCCCAGAGCGCCGAAAAGCGAGAGCAATCCTCCTACTAGCCAAATCGCCAAGACACCCCACCAGCAGAATGCCCCCTTGGCAATGTCCGGCGACATCTGGTAGATACCGACGCCGATAATGATACCCACGATAATGCACGTGGAGTCAAAAAGCGACAATTCTTTTTTAGGTGCTAATTGCATAGTACTTTTTGCGGTTTAATCTTTTTTTATAGCGTCTATTTTCAATAGGCCGAAGTTTTCCTTTTCTGTCAGCACCACCCACGCCCGCCAGTCTTTTTTGCTAATTCGCACCGGCTCGATTGATTTTACGTCCTTAAGCCAGATTAAAAAGCCGAACCTGCAATTGCTCTTGCTTCGCCAGTATTCATCACTGCCGATGATATAGCAGTTATATTGCTGTTTTATTTTGATTATTTGTTTTGGTGTGAGGTTCTGGAAGTTTTTAGCCACTGCGACGGTTGCCGTTGCGCAGACCGGCCCGGAGCTTAGTTTCAAAAACAACTTATCGCCGGCCAGAACACGCCCGAAGGCGTAACGCCTTGTCTTGGTTAAACGCGATTCGATGCGTTTTCGGCCGGAAAAAATCGCATCCAAATACGGCTTCTTTAAGATTACCAGATGATAATTTGCCATAAGAGTCAGGCATTTATAATAAAAACTTAGCCGATAAATGGCAACTACTTTGACTAATGGCTCAGCAATGCCTATAATCAAGCTGGTTTTTTGAGGATTAAAAGGATGGAACAGATTTTCATTGCCGTAGGGATTGTTTTGGCTTTGGCTGTCGTGGTGCTGTTGATTTGGCTTATAAGCTCCGGTTTCGCAGCCAGAAGAGAGATAGCCAGCCAGGCCACAGGAATCGGCCTTTTGCAGCAGCAGCTCGAAGCGCTTAGAGCAGCTCAGGATAAAACTACCGAAAGCCTGCAAAATTCTCTTCAGCAAGAACAAACCACTCTTACTCAAAGCTTACAATTTAGCCAGAAGGTGCTTGGCGAGCTGCACAGCCAGATTGGCGAATTGCAGGGTACCAACAAGCAAATGCTCCAGGTCGGTTCTGAAGTTAGACGGCTCCAAGATATTTTAAGCTCGCCCAAGCTGCGAGGCCAGATGGGCGAATGGTCGCTTGAAAATCTGCTGGCTAATGTTCTGCCGAAAGATAGTTACAAACTCCAATATACTTTCAAAGACGGCAAAGTGGTCGATGCTTTGGTTCAATTAGCCGACTTTTCAGTTTCCATTGATGCAAAGTTCCCGCTGCCGAGCTTTGAAAAAGTAGTAACGGCGGAAACCGACGAGGAAAAAACAAAACTTCGCAGGCAATTTCTGAAAGATGTAACTACTCATATCGATAAGATTGCTGATAATTATATAAGACCTGCTGAAGGCACTCTTGATTTTGCCATAATGTATATACCAGCAGAGAATATCTATTACGAAACGATTGTCAAATACGCAGGCGAGGCGCAGGATATTTTACAGTACGCACTTGATAAAAAGGTAATCCCCGTATCGCCGAATCTTTTATATGCGTATCTTATGACGGTTGTGATGGGCCTGCATGGCCTGCAAATCGAAAAACAGGCAGCCGAAATCCGCCAGAACTTAAAACGGTTAAATGCCTCTTTTGCTGATTTTATCAACAACTGGGATATACTTGGCAAACACATTCGCAATGCTTATAGCCAATACGACGAAGGCCACAAAAAACTTGACCGCTTCGGCCTGCAACTCGACCAAATACAAAGCGAAGGAGAAGAAAAAACATAATTGCAAAAAAGACGGATTGGGAGTATAAGCATT
>CAZUPG010000136.1:0-5549 GCA_964622085.1 uncultured Pirellulales bacterium
CGCGTCTCCCGACACGAGGCGGGGCGGCGGGGAAGACAGGAGCAGGGGCTACGAATGCTGAATTGTGCGTAGGAGGGTATGCTACTCTGCGAAGTGCCTACTCCGCCGAAGCGATGGAGGTACCACGAGCTCGGCCCGTGGGGCTCCATATTAAACGAAGGAGTACTGTTATGTATAAACGAAAGTGGTTTACCCAGTTAGAAATGAAGATTTCTAAGCGTGGAAGTAAAAGGTTTCTCCGCAAGGAGTCCATAGGACTAACGGGGTTCACCTTGATAGAACTTTTAGTAGTAATCGCTATCATTGCGTTATTGATGGCGGTATTGATGCCGGCTCTGTCGGCTGCGAAGCAGCAGGCCTATGCGGCGGTATGCCTGGGTAACCAGAGAGGCCTGATAATTTCATACTTAGCCTATGCCTCTGACAACGATGACCGGCTTGTTTGCGGCAACACCTTCACACCCAGTGATTGGAATCCGCCTCCAGAGAATGAACGTCCCTGGGCTCTAGCACCTATGGACGAAAATGGCGACTTTCATACTGGTGTGACTGATGACGCCATAATCGATGAATGGCGATTTCGCGGCATCAAGAAAGGCGTGCTATATCCCTACACCAAAGACGTGAAACTGTATCATTGTCCAGGTGACAAGCGCCATAAAAGAGGGACAGGTTTAGGTGACGGCCCGGGCTACAGGATGTGGCGCAGTTACGAGATTCAAGGTGGGCTCAATGGGGAAGAACTGAGCTCCAGTTTTAGCGGCTTCGCTATCAAGAGATTCTCAGAAATAAGGTCACCAGGCACGACTTATGTCTTTGTAGAAGGGTACTATGACGGGCATACTTCGGAAGGAGCTCCGGGCGGTAGCTACAATGCCGGGTCCTGGGTAATTGATGGTGATTATAACGGGAAGAGCTGGTGGAATATTATGGCGATTTGGCACGTCAACAGTTACACTTTGTCGTTTGCAGACGGTCATTCTTCTCGAATGAAGTGTAAAGACAAACGAACCATAGAGTATGCTGAAAAGCGTGACCCTGCGCTGCGCACTCAGGAAAACCCGCCAAATCCTGACCTTCAGTTCATGATAAAGGGCTATGCAGTGCCCCTACCACGAAACCAATGATTCAGCATATTCCGCGCTCTGCTGTGTGAAACCTTCTTAAAAAGAAAAGGCCCTACTGATACCTCCCGGTGAAAGTTTTTCAAACCCGCCGTGAAACGGCGGGCTAAATATGAAAAAAGTCCAATCACAAATCATAACAAGAGACGCAAAAATTTAATACAATTGGTATTACTTGAGCAATTAAAAATAGGTCAAAAATCAATTGCAGTATATCAATGAGAACAGACGATTAGTAAAATATGTCTTACATTGAAGCGATTTTAGCACTGTTTGCCATTGTTGACCCGATAGGTAACATCCCTATCCTTCTCAGCATCGCCGAGCACACACCGAATGGCCAAAGCCGAAAGGCCTTCAACACAGCGGTAACCGTTGGCGTGATTATCCTTTTGGTCTTTTCATTTGCAGGTAATTGGGTATTGGAACGTATCTTCCACATTCAATTAGCGGATTTGCAGCTTGCCGGTGGGATATTGCTGCTTATTATCGCTATCGACCATTTGATATTCGGGGTACTGCGGCGCTCCGTAGAGGTTAAGGGGACATTGAGTCCTTATGAGATTGGTTGTGTGCCGTTAGCTTGTCCGCTTCTGGCAGGGCCAGGGGCGATGGTAACAAGTCTTACAACGCTCGAAAGCTCCGGCCCGGCAAAGGCGGTAGCTGCAATCGCCGTGGTCTTC
The DNA here is from genome assembly GCA_964622085.1 of uncultured Pirellulales bacterium. Classification (GTDB taxonomy): domain Bacteria; phylum Planctomycetota; class Phycisphaerae; order Sedimentisphaerales; family Anaerobacaceae; genus CAZBWE01. The sequence goes on from CAZUPG010000136.1 coordinate 1,808, forward strand.
GGGATATTGTGGCTTATAATGCGGTTCATCGAGCCGATACATAAAATTCTTGGCAAGATGGTCTGCACGGTATTTTCAAAAGTGATGTGCCTGTTCATCGCCGCTATTGGCGTACATATGATGATGTCCGGCCTGCAGTATTATTTCATCAGCCCCAAATGATGCTTTAATGCTTGTCGTGCTCCGGCAGGCGAAAAACACAAGCACAAAGGTAGAGTGTTTACAGATGTAGCGAAAGTAATCTTAGTGGAAGATGTCTAATCCCTCATTGATAGGTTAGCTGATAGTCAGGAGACTAAGGACAAGAATATATGTTGGAGATACTTAAGGCGGAAAGTAGTGAGAGTCTTGAGCAGGTTCGAATACTGTTTCGAGAATACGCTGATTCTCTGGGCTTCGACTTGGATTTTCAAAACTTTGAAGAAGAGCTATCGAATCTTCCCGGTGACTATGCCCAACCAAGCGGTTGTCTGCTGCTTGCTAAGTATAAAGGTCAAATTGCTGGATGTGTTGGACTGAGAAAGTTAAGTGACAGCGTATGTGAGATGAAACGGCTATATGTTAGGCTTCAGTTTCGAGATTTAGGAATAGGTAAAACTTTGGCCCAAGCCATTATTGAGCAGGCCCGAAGAATTGGTTATGCTTGCATGCGATTGGACACAATCCCTTCAATGGAGGCCGCCAGAGCACTATATACGTCTTTAGGATTTCGAGAGATTGACCCCTATAGATATAACCCAATAGAAGGTGCGGTATTTATGGAACTTGAACTGTAGCTCTGTGGTTAGAAACAGGTTAATTGAATCGTGTTTTAGAATTCGAAATGGTCTTTGAAGGCGGTTTTGAAATCGTAAACATCGTTGAAATCGTCAATTGAGTCGGTTGGCTGAGCAGTCATCAATTCGTGCTTTATCAGCAGATAAACGATTTCACCAAAGTCACGTGTCGTTTTGACACCCCAGGTATTTAGCACCAACATTGCCAGCCGGCCCCATTTTTCAACAGCCAATTTCTTTAACCCATCACAAAGTGTTTGTCCACTAACATGGCGAGCCCCGCCCTTCGGAAGGGCGGGATGAGGCGCAGCGGCAGCATTCTGTGCCATATAGCTAAGCCCCTCATAGATGAACCTGGCTGCGCCAAGACTATATCGGCCATCTTCTCTGGTGATTTTTTCGAGTCCTTTTTTCATTTTGAATTTTTTGCCACAGATTTCACTGATTACACTGATTTATATTTTTTTATTTTTTAATCTGTGTTCATCTGTGTAATCTGTGGCTTTTTTATCTTGTCAGCTCACTTTCTGTCCGGGTTTTGCTCCGGCATCGGCAGAGAGCATAAAGATGCTTTTTCCGCCAGTGCCAGCAGCGAGAATCATGCCTTCAGACAGGCCAAATCTCATCTGTCTTGGTTTTAGATTTGCCAGATAGACGACGAGCTTTCCGGTCAGCTCCTCGGTGTTATAAGCCGTGGCTATCGCAGCAAAACAGGTTTTTTGTGAACTGCCCACATCCAAAACCAGACGCAGCAGTTTATCCGCACCTTCGACGGATTCGGCTTTTATTACTTTGGCGATTCGTAAGTCAATTTTACCGAAGTCATCGATTGTACACTCGGGCTTAAATGGTTCAGCCGTGATGCTTGCTGCTTTTTCGGCACGTGGCGGCTGAGTTTCTTTACTTTCATCTATCATCGCATTCACCTGTTCTTTATTAATTCTTTCAACTAATCGCTGGAAATCGTTTATTTTGTGGTTTTCCAGTACTGTTTCGACATCTGTGAATTTTAGCTCATCGACATTGAGAAACTCCTGCACCTTTTCTGCATACTCAGGCAAGATGGGTTTTAGATAAATCGTCAGGATGCGTACGGCATTTATTACAGCAGTTAAGGTTGCCCCTGTCTTTTCCAAATCGGTCTTTACAGTTACCCAGGGCTGATTCTGCTCGACATATCGGTTTGCCTCGTCGGCTAAAGCGATAATTGTGCGAACTACAGCAGCAAAGTTAAGATTCTCATAATCCGAGATGATTCGGTCTTTGGCGATAGTGAGTCTTTCGATTAACTCTTTGCCCTGACTATCTAATTGGCCAAGCTGACTATCAAATTTTTTTGTAATCATCGGGACTGAGCGTGAAGCAAGGTTCGCAAGCTTTCCGACTAAGTTGGAGTTGATTTTGTTCATAAAATCGTCTGTGCTCAAATCGATATCTTCAATACCGCCGGTTAGCTTGCTTGCATAATAGTATCGTAAGTACTCAGGATTTAAGTGTTTTAAGTAGGTGCTTGCCTTAATAAAGGTCCCGCGTGATTTGCTCATTTTTTCACCGTTTACGGTTAAAAAGCCGTGAACGAAAAGTTTATCGGCTGTTTTAAGCCCGGCTCCGATTAGCATTGCGGGCCAGAAAAGTGCGTGAAAATACATAATGTCCTTGCCGATGAAATGATACAGCTCGTATTCATCGCTGCTGTCCCCCGCAGAGCGGGGACCCGGCCAGAGCTTGTCGAAATCCAAGCCTCTCCTGTCGCAGTAGTTTTTAACGGACGCCATATATCCGATAGGAGCGTCCAGCCAAACATAGAAGAATTTGTTTTCTTCGCCTGGTATTTTGAATCCGAAGTAAGGCCCATCACGGGATATATCCCAATCTTTCAGACCGGCTTTGAACCATTCATCGAGCTTGTTCGCCACTGATTTTTGGGTATGCCCTGAGGCGATAAGGTCTTTCAATTGTTTTTCGTAATCAACAAGTTTGAAAAAATAGTGCGTTGAAGTTTTTAGTACCGGTTTAGCTCGGCAGGTTGCGCAATAAGGATTAATAAGCTCAGTCGGCCGATACGTAGCACTGCAGCTTTCACAGGAGTCGCCATATTGGTCATCAGCTTTGCATCGTGGGCAGGTGCCGCGAATAAATCTGTCAGGTAGAGCCATTTGACAGTTTTCGCAATAGGCCTGTTCGACATCTCTTTTAACGATGGAGCCGGCATCATTTAGGCGATTAAAAATCAGCTCACTAAAATTTTTATTCTCGGGCGAATGCGTCGTATAATAATTATCGAATTCGACGTGAAAAGCATCGAAATCCGCTGTATGCTCCTTGTATACCCCTTCAATCAGCTCTTCAGGACTTATGCCGGCCGTACGGGCACTTATCATAACTGGTGTGCCGTGAGTGTCATCGGCGCAGAAGTACAGACACTGGTTACCGCACATCTTCTGAAAACGCACCCATATATCGGTTTGTAGATACTCAACCAAATGTCCTAAATGTATTGGGCCGTTTGCATAAGGCAAAGCTGATGTAACAATGATTTTACGTGGCATATTTTTTCCTTGATGATTACTGCTTCTCATCCTCCTTGTCTTTCCGCTTATTTTCCTTTGGGGTGTTGTCTTCGGCATCGTCTGCCGAATTGCCCGCCACCCCGCCTTGCCCCTGTGTTTTCCTGTCTCCTGCCCCCGCGTCTCCCGACACGAGGCGTGTCGGCGGGGAAGACAGGAGCGGGGGCGGGACAGATTTATTCTTTGTGGTTGTGGCAGTGGAAATTATCTCAAGCTCATCGACTGGAACGGCGACTTTTTCCCCACTGTCATATTCGATAACAACAAGCTGAGTCAATATTTGTGTATCGACAACCTTGCCCTCGCCATGTTTGGTTTTTACCCTTGTGTTCTTTTTGGGCAGATGTTTTTTAAGCTCGGTGTAAGTTTTATCCTCGTATCGCAGGCAGCACTTCAATC
>CAZUPG010000137.1:0-5548 GCA_964622085.1 uncultured Pirellulales bacterium
CCAGATATATTGCCGACTGCAATGAAGGACGCATTCTCTGACGTGTCATCTCTATAACGCCGAATCGGCTTATTCCCAGTATTCTCGCACGAGCACGGTCGGTCTTGACGGCGGTTCGAAACACTCTTTCCACATCCTTGCGGTGCTTGTAGCTTCGCATATCGATAAAGTCACAGATTATCAGTCCGCCTAAGTCACGCAATCTAAGCTGGCGGGCAATTTCAGCTGCCGCCTCCATATTACTCTCGTAAGCAGTCTGTTCAGGTGTTTTTGGCCTGCGGTACCTCCCGCTGTTGACATCTATCGAAACCAACGCCTCGGTCTGCTCAATTACTATTGAGCCGCCGCTTTTAAGCTCCACCTCGCGCGACTGAACTTTGGTGATTTCATCCTCAATCTGGTATTTGTGGAACAGCGGGACCTTGCCGTCATAATACGTTACCCTTTGTTTCAAACGTGGTGACGCTATGGAAAGAAAATCCCTGATTTTTCGAACAACACTTTCCGAATCGCATATTATCTTACTTATTTTACTGTTAAAGACGTCTCTGAGCGTCCTGATAACCAAGTTGGATTCCTGATAAAGCTCGCCAGGCGCTTTTTCAGTTTCTATTCGTTTTTCAATAGCCCTCCACAATCGCCTTAGATATCTCAAATCGTTTTGTATATCCCTTTTAGAGCATCCCTGACCCGCTGTTCTGATGATAAAGCCCATTTGCTTTGGAGGATTGCTCTGCTCAAGAACCTGTCGCAGCCGTTTGCGTTCATCCTCATCCTCAATCTTGTGCGAGACCCCGTGTTTTCGCATCCAGGGCATCATTACCAGATACTTTCCCGCAAGCGCAAGATATGTACTAAGGGTCGGTCCTTTGGTCTTGATGCCTTCTTTTGTTACCTGAACGACAATTTCCTGACCTTTGCGCAGGCAATCCTGGATAGGCGGTCGTTCCTTGAACGATTTTCTTCGGCCAACGCTATCAGAGCCCTTGCCGCTCATATCTGAAAAATACAGCGGATGAAGGTCGGAGATATGGAGAAATCCGTTTTTTCCGATACCAAAGTCTACAAATGCCGCCTGTATCGCGGACTCAATATTCACAATCTTTCCTTTGTAAATATTGCCGACGTGTCTGCCGATGCTGGCCCTTTCCACGTACAGCTCCTCAAGGAAGCCTCCATTAACTACAGCCACCCTGCATTCTTCGCTCTCAGCTACATTTATAAGCATTTCTCTTGCCATTTTCGTATCCCTATGTCGTAAAAATTAGAATCCCCGTTTTCACGAGGACAGGTATCAAAATCCGAAATTCATCCTTCGTAGTATTACTACGGAGAACGGACAAATAGGTTATTAAATCCGTTTAGCGGTTGCGTCCTTGGATTTATAACGCTTTACGTTCTCCGTCAGTCCACAGGACGCCTTACGGCGGAGTCCCGAGGACAACGCAACCGATACGAGCCCCGCAACCGTCAAACGCAACTTCGTTTAGTTTGCTAATTTGATATTGTTTAGGATTTAGAATTTCGAAATTCGGATTTTTTGCCTTGTGTTTCGCACTTTTCTTTTATCATTTTTGCCATTGTACGTTCGTGCGTTTGATAGGCGCAGCGAGCATACCTGGCTCAAGTTCCAGCAGCTGTAAAATCTCATCAGCCCGTATCGAACCAACAGGGCTAATCTCGTATTGAACAATTATACTGCTATTATCCAGCTCAATCGATTTCAAAAAAGGCCTGACGTCCACATTCTTAAATTTCGATTTTCGATTCCGCCAGGCGGACGGCGGACAAGTTTCGATTTTCGATTTTTCTTTGCCTCTCCATCGCTGGACATTAAGGTTTTCACTTGCTAACAAACGCCTAATCGTAACCTTTAACCTCTCGTTGAGATATTCCGGTTGCACTTTTAATATATACGTGGCCGAGCAAGGCTTTGGAATTTGCGATTTCCCATTTACAATTAACAACTGACAATCGACAATCGACAATGAATTTGGCAGCTGCTCAGAAAGCCCAGCCATAATTCGTGACTCGTAATCCGTGGCTCCCCTCGACTCCGCTCGGGGCAGGCGTGGCTCGTTCCGGCTACAGCTTAGACGCAGACACAGTAAATCATCGTCGGCCTCAACACCGACGGGTCTTGGCAGAGGTAGAGACAATTTCGGATGAGGATTGAAACCCTGCGTGTGCTGGATTCGGATACCTGCCCGAACGCAGGCCCGCTGAAAAAGCTTGAGCGTCTCAGCGTGCGATAGAAACCTTAAGCTGCCGCCTATCCTGAACTTTATTACCAACAAGATAGTTTCGTTTGAAACTGCTTGGTTCGGCAGGCTCACCATTTATGCACACATCTCCTTACAATAGCATCCTGCATATACATCTTAGCATTATGCCCATCTTTACCAAAAAAACAAGCATTTTTAATTAAATTACGCGGATATATAGCCACAAAGTAGCGAAGACACAAAGGCCATGTTAGCCACAGATTACACAGATTTCGCAGAAAATGGTGTAAAATTCCAATTTCTAAATCCTAAACCCTAAACAAACTTGTCTGACGACATTTATCCGCCGTTCGTGGGGCGGAGTCAAGATTCGAAATACAAATTACCAAATGTTCAAAATAAATCGCGGATTACACGGATGGACGCTGGGGCAGGCGGACACCTTTAATTCCCTCATCCTACAATTGCTTTATAGGAGGCTTTTCAACGCTGGAAATCACCAAGTTTCTGACTTGCAGCTACCAGATTATCAATGGATTTTTTAATAGCATCGGGATCTTCCTCCTTAACCGCTTCTTTAAGGTTATTTATAGCACTTTCAATATTACTACGGATATCCGCAGAGACTTTATAATCTTGTTCCTTGAGTATATTTTCAATCGAATAAATGATTCGATCGGCCTGATCCTTCAGATCCATGACTTCGCGACGTTGGCGGTGTTCTTCTGCATAGGATTTGGCCTCTTGTGTCATGAGATTCACTAAGGCGTCGCTGAGTCCAGAGCTGGATTTTATCTGAATGTTTTGGTGTTTGCCAGTCCCCATATCCTTGGCCGAGACGTTGAGGATACCGTTTGCATCGATATCAAATTCTACCTCGATTTGGGGTACGCCACGTGGTGCTGGGGTAATATCCGTCAACTGGAAACGCCCCAGCGTCCGGTTGTCACTCGCGAATTCACGTTCACCCTGAAGCACGTGTATGTCTACAGCGGTTTGGTTGTCAGCAGCAGTCGAGAAAATCTCCTTTCTGCTGGTCGGAATACTGGTATTGCGTTCGATCAATCTGTTCATAACACCGCCCAAAGTCTCCACCCCAAGCGATAATGGTGTCACGTCCAGTAACAAAACATCTCTTAGGTTACCAGTCAGGACCGCACCCTGAATTGCAGCACCCAGGGCAACAGCTTCATACTGATCGATACTCATACAGGGATCTTTTCTAAAAATCTCCTTCGCGATCTCCTGTACCTTGGGAATACGTGTGGAACTACCCACCAGCAAGATTTCAGAAATGTTGCTTGTTGCGAGATGGGCATCATTCATCGCCTGTAAACAAGGTGAGCGGAGTCGTTCTATTATGCCTTCGCATAATGTTTCAAACTTGTTGCGTGAAATAGTCGTTTCCAGGTGTTTGGGGCCTGAGGCATCAGCGGCAATAAAGGGCAGATACACTCTGGTCTCAAGCCGAGAGCTAAGTTCGCACTTGGCCTTTTCGCCAGCCTCTTTGAGCCTTTGCAGTGCCATGGGATCTTGACGCAAATCAATCCCTTTTCTCTTTTTGAACTCATCGGCCAAATAGTCAATCAAAACAGCATCCAGATCATCACCACCTAAATGAGTATCACCACTAGTACTTAGCACTTCAAACGTAGCATCACTAATGTCGAGAATTGAGATGTCAAAACTACCTCCACCCAAGTCAAATACTGCCACTATTTCGTTCTTCTTCTTTTCCCAACCATAAAACAAGGCGGCTGCCGTTGATTCATTGATGATACGCACAACTTCTAAGCCTGCAATCTTACCCGCATCTTTAGTGGCTTGGCGTTGAGAATCGTTGAAATAACTAGGTACTGTAATAACGGCTCTGGTCACTGTTTCACCTAAGTAATCCTCCGCTGTTCTTTTGAGATCCTGTAAGATCAGAGCAGCAATCTGTTGAGGTGTATATTTTTTGCCTTGTATATCAAGTTTTACCAATCCATCAGGTTTGACTGTAATTACATAGGGTAGCATCTTCTCTTCGGTGCTTATCTCGTTATTACGTCGGCCCATAAAACGCTTTACAGAATAAACCGTGTTTTCGGGATTGGTTACCTGCTGGCGACGTGCTATCTCACCCACCAGATGTTCCCCTTTATCCGTAAATCCGACAACTGAAGGTGTCTTATGTGATCCCAATGCATTAACCAGAACTTTAGGATTAGATCCCTCCATTACAGCAACAATCGAATTTGTGGTTCCCAAGTCGATTCCGATAATATTACTCATGTGCACAGGATTCTCGAGATTCGGTTTTGTGTATGTCTCGTGCGGTATATGCCAAGAATTCTTGGATTTTGGCTTTGTTGGTGTCTCGTTAAGCTTTCTCGGTTTTTTCCTAAATAGACGCTTGAAAACACTCAATAGTCTACCTCCCTTCTATAATGAATCAACAGAAGGCACTGTCCCAAAGCCATTATTAAGAAGTTTAAAACCAAGATGTCTCGCTTGCTCGTTAATAATTATATCATTTTTGGCCTGATTGGCAAAGGGGAAAAGCCGAGGGACGAAGGACGAGGGCAGGATGTCTCGCTTCGCTGCTCGTTAAAATGAAGTCTACACTATTGAAGTGGGATTTTCAAGGGGGAAAAAAGAAAACCCCTTGCAGTGCCCTTCGACCCTGCTCAGGACAGGCAAGGGGCTAACAAATTCCGAAACACCCCCGAAGCAGGCTTCGGGGCTAAATAGAACCCCCAACATAAAGTTGGGGGCTTAAGGACAAAGAACACCCCCGAAGCAGGCTTCGGGGCTAAATATGACCCCCAGGATAAACCCTTCGGCAAAATAGAACCCCCAACATAAAGTTGGGGGCTAAACGACTGATACTTTTCCTTAACCTCCGAATTAATAAATACTTACGTTTAGTACACTTTGGGTAAAAAAAATGTATAAAATGTTAGATTTTTATTGAACATTTGTAGGAAGTTTGGTATAATACTAATAATTGGGGGAGGCCCCGATTTCGGGGCTGCGGGAACCCGCAAGAAAGGAACAGCAGTTCCAAGAATTGAGCTAGTAAGCCACGTCTTAACGTATCAGTCCTTCGACTTCACTCAGGATGGACAGATACAAGCCAAAAAGAAGTTCATTGTTCATAGTTCATTCAATTTGTCTTAGTTGTTCAATCGACGGATTACGAGCGACGTGAGATAAGCGACGGTAATGTTGGGCGGGATAGGTTGTTGAAAACCGCAGAATACAACATCAAGATTAAAATACCGGCCCGGCTGGATAAGCTGATTATAAAGCCGGTTCTTTTGTATCGCCGGCTGAGGTAC
>CAZUPG010000138.1:0-5526 GCA_964622085.1 uncultured Pirellulales bacterium
AGCCGCCATCTCACGGGTTAAACACATATCCGCCTTCGTTAAAACTACGGCGAGACAAGTTTACACGGATTTATTAGACACAGATTTACACAGTTAGAAAAGGCAAAAATCAAAGTAAGTTATTGTTTTATAAGCTCAAGTTTGGTAAAATTTAGTTACTTTGAGGGGAACAGCGGAGAGAAAAAACAGCTCGAATACTTGGCTGAGAGAGTAAAGGAACTACAACGATCAACAAAAAAGATGCGTATTGAGTATATCGTATCGCTCGTATAAGTATTGTTATCGCAAAAAATTATAGCTTTCTTCATAAATTTGCCGAAAATGTAAAATAGAGTTAAATTTCTTCTTTTTTTATGAATTAGCCTTATGTCAAAGGAATTATTTACTGTTGGATATGAGGGCATCGATATCGATAGCTTCATAACCCACTTAAAAAATCATGCTATTGATTGCCTTCTTGATGTAAGGGAAATTCCGCTTTCAAGGAAACATGGTTTTTCCAAAACTGTGCTCTCTGAGCGGCTTAACAAAGAAAATATTCATTATGTTCATTTCAGAGAGCTTGGAAGCCCAAAACCTATCAGGGATAGACTTAAGATAAACCATGACTACTCGTTTTTTTTCAAAAAGATGGATGAATACCTTACGGGTAAAGTAGAAGTTATTGAAAATGCTTATCATTACGTTCGGCAAAATACTTGCTGTCTCATGTGTTTTGAGCGTCTTGCTGCAACATGCCACCGTAAAATCGTTGCCGGAAAAATCAAAGAGTTGGACGGAAATGGTCTTCAGGTAAGGAATATCTAATTCGTTGCAAGGGGGTTATTTTGAAACTTGAAGCAAAAACCGTCCTGATTACAGTTAAAGCTTATCCAAATCCAAGCAAGAAATATGGTGAGACCGTTTGCTGCGCTGGCATTGATCTTCAAACAAACTCTTGGATTAGATTATACCCTGTAACTTATCGTGACCTCGAATACTCTAAAAGATTCAAAAAATACGACATCATCAAAGTAAAGTGCGCCAAAGCCCCCAATGATCATCGCATCGAGAGCTATAAAATAGATGTGGATAGCTTAATCATCGTGAACCACATAGATACTAAGAACAACTGGCAAGAAAGGAGAAAAATTCTTCTTCCTACTGTGTCCCCGTCTTTTTGCGATATACTCACCGCTGTAGAAAGTAATAGATCCCTTGGGATGTTTAAACCTTCTCATATCGATTTCTCTTACGAAAAAGCTCATTCTGTTAAGGAAGAAAGACGTAAAGCCTGTTATTCACAGTTACAATTTTTTAATAAGCAGAAACAAGCGATAGAAAGAATTCCCTTTGACTTCTACTACCATTTTCAATGCCTTGATTCTCCCAAATGTAACGGTCACAAACTACCAATTTACGATTGGGAGATTGTAGAATCCTTTAGAAAATGGCGGCATATATATAAGACACAAACTGAATTACTCGAAAAAATCCGGGAACACTGGCTGATGCGAATATGCAGTAGTAAAAATGATGTCTACTTTTTTGTAGGCAATATACAAAGATTCAAAAACCAATTTATGGTCTTAGGTGTATTCTATCCCAAAAAGAACAGATGCTAAACTTTTATACTTAGGGACTTAAATAAAAAGCCTCAAACATTATATCCTCCCGGTTCTCACCAAAGGCAAGGGGAAATTCGTCGCTTCCGCCTTCGCATCTCGTATCTCGTGAAGCCTTTCGACAGGTTCAAGACAGGCGTGAAGCGAATTAGAGAATTAGTGAATTGGTATGAGATTGCCACCCATTCGACTACGCTCAGGGCAGGGTTGGGGGCTAAAGGATACAAAACAAAAAGGAAACTCCCTAATAAATCCCAACAAAAAGATTCGGGACAAGTTAAGGGGCTAAATATATTTGGAGATTGCCGCCTGCTGCGCCAAGTGCGCAGCACGGCGAGCAGCCTACGGCCTCGCAATGACAATGCAAAATAGATTCTTCGTTGTGCTCAGAATGACAAAATCTGTGTTAATCTGTCCGGCTACGGCTCGTGCCTACGCCGAGACGAGTGGTTAAAATCGGCCTGAAAAGGCCAAAAGTGCGTTTTTGGCGAGGGTAAATATGACCCCCAGCATAAATAACCCTCGGCGGTGCCGAGGGCTAACAACCCCTCAATGAATTGAGGGGCTAAGTATTTTGCGTGGTCGTACCGGTGACGGGTAAAGAAAACCCGCCGTGAAATCCACCAAAAGTACGGAGGACAGGCGGCGGGGTAAATATTAGATTGCCACGTCACTACGTTCCTCGCAATGACCCCGACCACAGGTGTCGGGGCTAATCGACCCCCAACATAAGTAACCCTCGGCGGTGCCGAGGGCTAACAGCCTAAAAGAAAAACCCCCCGATAAATCGGGGGGCTAAACAAAACCCCACGTGAAACCCGCCAAAAGGACCCGCCACACAGATGGCGGGCAAGCGGCGGACAGGCGTGGGGCATAAATACCTATAGCACAAGCTATTCGTGTTGCATTTCGATTTCCATTTGGCTTTGCTGCTGAGATAGAATGGTCTCAAATTCCCGCTTTTGAATCCACTCTATATTTACATTAACGTCCATATCTTGTATCAGCACTTCCTTCAATCTCAGTACAAAGAATCCGTGGCAGAACATTATTGAGCGAGATTTTTTCTCAGTGTAAGCTAAAATCTCATTTGGCTCTGTCTCAAAGTCGATCCACATGCCCCTATAATACAATTTGCCAAGCCGGTTCTTCCCTGGGAGAGTTTCTCTCTGGCCTTCAACCCAAGATTCAGAAGGCACTATACCGTGCTCGGCCCGGTAGCTCCTAATCCTGTTACCGAGCACTATCATTGCTATCTTTGCTGCTCGACGGTTGAAGTAATGCCTCACGTTAAGAATTGCCACAACCGCAACAATCGTAACAAGCAGTACAATTATAATCTCTGTAAGAATTGCCTTTTGCCGTCTATTCATAAAGAAACTAAAAGCTTAAAGCTAAAAGCGAAAAACTACAGCTTAAAATTCAAAACTTACCTGTCTTTAGTTTTAAGTTTTACACTTTTATCTTCAGCGAACAGTTTTATTGCCTGCGGATATGCAATACACTCCTCGCGAAATACTCTCGCAGCGAGGGTGTCAGGAGTATCGTCGTCTTTGACTTCACAAGTTCGCTGTACAATTATAGGCCCTTTATCATATTCATTTGTGCAAAAATGCACTGTACAGCCGCTCACCTTACAACCTGCTGCAAGAACGGCTTCGTGAACATAGAGACCGAACATACCTTCTCCGCCAAAACTCGGAAGCAGTGCCGGATGTATATTCATTACGCAACTTTCTCCCGTAAGGGATCCTGCGGACGCCGATAGGCGTCCTCCGTTAGGAGTCCCAAGGACTGCGGAGTAACGCTCTGGTATTTTCCACAGGCACAACCATCCAGCCTGTACAACGAGGTCAACATCTGCGGCAACAAGTTCTTCTTCGATACGTTTGCTGAATTCATCAATGTCAGGGTAGTCTTTTTTACGGATGATTTTTACATCAAGGCCAGCATTCTTGGCCATTTCAACACCAGCTACAGTTGAGCGGGAGCTTATCACAACGGCGATTTCGGCATTAAGTTTTCCCTGTTTTATGTGCTCGAGAATATTGAGCATAGTTCTGCCGCCGCCGCTAATGAGCACACCCAGCCGAATCGGGTTTTCATTTTGTTCAGCCGATTCCTGTTTGTCTTCAATGCCACGCTCAAGATTCAAGGCCTGGTTTACGAGCTTGTCGGCCTGTTTGTTTTTCTCCCTGGCAATGTGTTGGACCTTCCAATTCTCAAGTTCGCTGAGCAAGTCGATGGCTTGGCGGAAAAGAGGCCTGATTTGCTCGCTTTTTAGCCTGTATTCGCCATTGATTTGTTTGACCAGCAGCTCGCTGTCACTGTAAACTATTAATTGTTTAGCACCAATTTGTTTTATGGCTTCGAGGGCCTTTACGAAGGCGGTATATTCAGCTACATTGTTAGTAGCTTGGCCCAAAAAGAAGGCTTTCGCCTGTATTTGGTTTCCGTCGGAGTCTGATAAGATAAAACCTGCCGCAGCGGGGCCGGGATTTCCCCTGCTGCCACCATCTATGTAAGCGATTATTTCGTTTTTTGTATCTTGCATTCAGTATGTCAGAAGTTAGATGTCAGAAATCGGATTTTTCTGTCCTCTGTCTTCTGTTCTCTGATTATCAGATATGTTCCTCACTTGAAAGAACAAGTATCCTTGTGCAGTTGGGACAGCGGATGACATCGTCCTTAATCATAAGCAGATTAACGCTTTCAGCAGTAATTCCCATAAAGCAGCCGCCACAACTATAGGCCCCTGTTTTGCCCTCCTGTTGTTCAACCGTCGCCACTGCCTGGCCATCAAATGTTTCTGCGACTCGTTTGAAAACTTCCAATGCTTCTTTTGGGATGGTCTGTGCAACCTGGTCCCATTCTGTCTGGACTTCTTTGATTTCGGCCTCGTATTTGGTTGCCAGCTCCTCTGACTCTTTTCGCGTTTTCTCGAGCTGTTGTTTTTGCTGTTCTATTTGCTTGCGGATGTCCTCACACTCGGCTTCGTCGGCCTCAATATCCTTTAACAATTCGAGAATTTGGGTTTCGATTTTAGAATTGTCGGCTTTGGTTGTGTTAAGCTGAGTTAGTACCGCGGCATATTCTTTGTTCGTTCTTGCGGTATTCAGTGAGGCCCTTAACCTGGCTATTTGTTCATCTTTGCTCTTCAGCTCCAATTCCAGTCGGTCGGACTGGACCTTAGTTAGCTGGATCTCTTCTTTCTTGGCTTCGAGGGCATTTTGGAGGTTTCTGACTTGATTTTCCTGGATAATTACGTTTCTTCTGCATCTTGTAAGTTTTGCTTTTTCAGCTCTGAGGCGATTTTCCACACTTTGAAGTTTTACAAGTCCATTTAATACAGGTCCCATTCCTTCGACCCCTTTCAGTCGCTCAGGATGGTGAGCGAAGTCGAACCTTTATACTCCTTTCAGGATTACGGCAAGGCCTTCCCGGCTAATCCGCCACAGGCGGACTTCGCCGTGACGAGCGTCTTGACGAACTTGCCGGTCTTAAAATCTTTAATCCTTCATTATCCTCATTTAAATTTTATTCTGCAACAAAAATTTTACTCAAACTTCGTTTTTTTTGAGGCCTCTGGAGCAAGAGATGTATGGGAAATTTCTCATTTGGGCCAACATGAAAAGCCAAAAAGGCGTCCTGGAGCACTGTAAGTATTTATAACAAAGGGTGTTACAACTAACATTCGATGTGAATCGCTGGGAGCTTGGAAAAACCCGAAGTTTGAGAGGACTTTATCGTTGCAGGAAAATCGGATTTAAGGTATAATAAATGTTATAGTTATAGAAGGCGTTAAAATAACACAAAGTGCAGAAAAAATGGAACATAAGGCAGATTTTGCGCATCTCATAAATGAGATTTTATCCGCCTTCGCAGTCGCCGACGCTCCAAAGCTATGGCGACGGAGCGAAGA
>CAZUPG010000139.1:0-5513 GCA_964622085.1 uncultured Pirellulales bacterium
TCAAAGCGATAGACGAAGTTGTCAATGTTGATTACAAAATTCACGGCTGTCCCGTAGATCGCAATGAATTAACCTTTGTAATCCGCTCTCTGCTGATGGGTAAAAAACCTGAAATCCCGGAATATCCAGTATGTGTTGAGTGCAAAGCAAAGGGAAATAAATGCTTGTGGGAATATGGCCAGATATGCCTTGGCCCGATTATAAGAGCTGGCTGTGGTGCCAGGTGCCCCTCGTCGGGCTTCAGGTGTTTTGGATGCAGAGGCTATGTTGATGACCCTAATATAAACGCCGCCAAAGATGTGATTGAAAAATACGGTTTGGACATTGAAGACCTTAAAAGCAAAATGGTTCTTTTTGGGAATAATAAGCAGGTGCCTATAAATGAGTAAAAACATAAATATCAATGTAAAACACGTTACCCGTATTGAAGGACACGGCAATATAGTTGTCAATGCTACTGACGGTAGGATTGAAGAAGTAAAGTGGCAGGTGCCCGAAGCTCCGCGATTTTTTGAAGCAATGGTTCGCGGACGCAGCTATGAAGATATCCAGGTCATAGTCAGTAGAATTTGCGGTATCTGCTCAATCAGTCATTCGCTGGTATCTACCAAAGCCGTAGAAAATGTGTTAGGAATCAAGGTCTCCGAGCAGACCGACAAAATACGTCATCTTCTGCATTATTCCGAGCAGTTGCAGAGCCACATTTTGCATATAGGCTATTTGGCTGCTCCGGATTTCTTCGGCGTCCCATCAGTTGTGCCGCTGGTTTCTACCGCTGGTGACGTGGTCAAGACGATTATCAGTTTGCACAGACTCGCCAACGAATGGTCGGACCTTATCGGCGGCAGAACTACCCACCCGATAACAATAAAACCTGGCGGCTTTACCGTAATACCAACAGAAAAGCAATTCCGCCAATTACAGGAAAAACTGAAAAATAGCGTGGCTGGTCTTAAGGCTATAGCTAACGTTCTGCTTTCGGTTGCTGAGAATATACCTGCGTTTGAGCGTGAAACTGAGTATATTTCACTCAAGCAGGACAATCCACCAACCTATACGTTCTATCACGGCCAGATAGCTTCAACAGATTATGACGGCACGGTAGATATAAACAGCTGGCACGATGTGGCTAACGAATATGTTTCCGAACAATCAACTGCCAAGTGGACAAAATGGCACCGTGATTCCTACGCGGTCGGTGCGCTGGCTCGTTTTAACAATAATGCAGAGTTGCTGAGTCCGTTGGCTAAAGAAGCTGCCAAAAGTTTCAGCCTGAAAAAGGGCTGTTGTAACCCGTATATGAATACTATTGCACAGCTTGTTGAATGTGTTCATGTAGTCGAAACCAGCATCGGGATGATCGACGAGCTTTTGACAAAGGGTTTGAGAAATGAGAAAGCCACCAGCAGTCCTAAAGCCGGCAAAGGCGTAGGCTGTGTCGAGGCGCCACGAGGTATACTTTTCCACGAATACGAGTTCGACAAAAAGGGTAACTGTGTAGCAGCAGACATCTGCGTCCCAACCAACGAAAACCACAGCAATATCCAGAAAGACTTTGAAAAACTGGTGCCGGAAATAATCGATCAGGGCGAAGATGCTATCCAGCACAAGATGGAGACGCTCGTTCGAGCTTATGACCCGTGCATTTCCTGCTCAGCACATATGTTAGATGTGCAATTTGTCAAGTGAATCACAATTTATCCAAAGATGTGACTGTTTTGGGACTTGGAAACCCGCTAATGTCGGATGAGGGCGTCGGCGTAGCTGTCATTGAGCGGTTTTCGGCTCATTCCGACAAGTTCCCTAACGTTGATTTCATAGATGCAGGTACAGGCGGCATGTCTATTCTGCATCTTATTGAAGGCAAACGGAAAGTTATTATTGTTGATTGTGCATACATGGGCACCGAGCCGGGCACGATCAGAAAGTTTGGCCCGGATGAAGTTAGAAGCGTGAAAAAACTTGCACATCAATCCCTGCACGAAACAGACATATTTAAAATAATTGACTTAGCCAAACAACTTGGTAACTGTCCACAGGAAATCTCCTTCTTCGGCATAGAGCCGGAAACCATCGAACCAAAGCAAAAATTAAGCAAAATAATCTCTACGAGAATAGATGATTATATCATCACCATTTCAAAAGAGTTTATTCTATATGATTTTAGTCGTTGAGACTTTCACTCCCTGTTTGACCCACTATTGTCTTTTTGCCGCTTGTTATTGGCTTTGATTGGGTTTGTTTTTATTGTCATAGTTCATGGTTCTTTGTTCATAGTTCATTGTGAAACAAGAGTTTACGTTCATTTTGGCTTTTCGGAAATTGGCTTTGGGATTTTTGGGCCAAAAATCGATGTTCATTTTTATAACCCTTTGTTTTACCTGAGCTTACGAACACCGGATTTCTAAGAAAATTGGCTTTGTTTTGCATAAAAGAGTTCATATTTTAATCACGGATTACACGGATTAACACAGATTTTAGCCACAAAGGCGCGAAGGCACGAAGAAAATAGTTAAATGGCTCATTAACCATTGGCTAATCCTTAATATAAAAGGATTTACGAATATATTTGGCTTGGACGACGGCTTGTCCTGTGACTTGCGGTTCTCCGCAGCCCCGTGTTTGGAGCCTCCCCCAATTTCGTGTATATTATACCATAAATGGCCTATTTTTTAAAGCTAAATTAAGCTTTTTTTATCAAATTTTTTTTGCCACGAAAAAGCACAAAAGGATTAGCCGCGAAGACACTAAGGCACGAAGAAAATTAAAATTAACCACGAATCCATTCGACTGCGCTCAGGACAGGTTAACACGAATTTGCACTAATTTGTTTTTTAACCACAGATTTACACTGATTTATATTTATCGCTGAGGACGCAGAGATTGAGCCAGCAAAGCGTCTTCGGCCTAAACTTTGTCTGATGCAAGCATCGACATAAGCTTCGCCCTCAGCCGTCGAGCAGTTTAACACTGCTCACTTGTGCCAAGTATGCCGGCTCTTTTGGGACACAGACTGATACTGACTTATTAGACACGGGTCCGCCGTCGTTAATTCAGCCTTCGTAGCCATAGGCTACTATGGCGAAGCAGGCAGCTTCCGGCTTCGTCTGCGACTACGCCGGACAAGACGGCGAGACAAGTTTCGCGGATTAACATGGATAAGAACCATAATAATTCTGTCTTTCTTAGCAAAAAGGCCCAAAAAGCACTTTTTTGGCCACCCTTTTTTCTATTGAAATCCGAACTTTATCGCCATATAATCTCCCTAAAAGCATGCGGAATTCCTTGCGTTGACGGGAATTGCGGGTTTCTGCTGGATATCGAAAGGTTTGGGATACCACCTCTATACTTTTATATTGCCTTTGAGGTTTAACGAATAAGCTCATGGTCTTTGTCAAACCACAGGACAAAAAAAGTGACCTCTACCTTAGCACCGAAGATACGCATTTTATCGTTTGCGCGTAGACTACCTATTTGTGCATCTTGCGGAAGTTCTGGGGGGCGAGAAACTTGTTTGAGGTTGTTGTCTTTGTATGGAGTATATCCCAATCCAACTTTTCCTCCATGAGGCTTTCCACCCGTGCTATATAGCTGACTCCAGGTGCGCAGGTGCGCTTTCTTGAGACTTTTGAGGAATATTTTTATCTGTCCACGGTCACATTTACTGAGGCAGTATTTTCCAACTTGCACGTACTCAAATGATATTTGGAAAAGCTTGTTCCTATAGGCGCTTGGGTCAATAGATTTGAGCGTAGGAATACCTTTGGTTGTTTCAGGCGTAACGGATGGCGGGGGAATAGGCCTTTTATATTTACTTTTTGCCATCAGTTATCCAAACATTTGGTGAAGTACTCCTTCATCACCGTAGGGCTGATGATATTTGTGCAAAGTGACCCCGGAGGAACCCCAATCCTTGAGTTCTTCCAAGGGCCTTCCTTGTGGGTCATTTCCTTAAGTTTCAAAGCTGAGAACTCTTTGTATGTGTCCCATACGCGTTCGATAAAGCTCTTCGCCTCCTTGTCCAAGGTACTCGAGGGGCTGGGCTCGTCGGTAGGTAGGATAACTTGCGACTCGTAATGCCGGAATTTCCTCCATACGGCAGGAACTACCGGCCCGTAAGTCCAAGCTTGGATCGGATCACTAAAGATTTCCTTTTTGCGCATTGCTAAGGACCAACCTTGTACGTAGTACAGGAGCTTGTGTAAACGCAGATGGGTTAGCGGGTCTTCATCTGCCGCAGCGATACGGATTAGATGACGCGCAACTTGTAATGCTGTTAGCTTGATTTTCGTCGACATTGGTTGATAACCTTTCAATTATGGTTACATTGAAGTTATCGACAAGTGTTCAGGATACTTTAGGTTAAAGAGCAAAGACAATAGCATATGTTTGCAGTGGAAGTCTATACGTCTACTTGGTGCTGCTCCCACTCATATTAATACATTTTAGCATATCTTGTGAATTAGTCAACAAGAAAATACATTATTTTTATCGGGTGGAAAAGAACCGTTTCTGCAATGTTTTTAAGATGCTGGTTCCCAAGCTTATGTGATAAAGATTATTTTTCTCTTGGGGCTGTTGGAAAAGTTGATTGAGTCTGCAAAAATAGGTGGATGTCCCTATTTTCTCGACCTCATTATTCAAAAACCACTCTATCTTTTGTTCATCGGATGCCACGATGGCAATCCAGGCATCTTCAACCCGGAATCCAACCTACCTATCGAATCCACCCTACCTACCTTGGGCATCATGATCTTATAGAGCGCGGCCTGAATCCCCATGCCAGTCAATCGGGATACTTCCCCAGCGATCGCGAAGTCTGATGCGCCAGCGCTTCGCGCCACTTTAGTGAATGCCTTCACGTCAAGAGAGCCGCCGGAACTCATGCAAGAACCGGCTTTGCCAATGAGTTCTTTGTAGTTCTTTCCCGTGAGTTGGCTGAGGCTTTTTGAGATGTTGTTAGTATCTGTCATTTTTACTTCTCCTTACTTGTTAGTCCATAACTACTGTCCATATAGTTTCCAGATAAACCCGTTTTCTGCGACCGTAAATAGGTGGCTGTCCCGATTGGAGGTTCCAATTCCAGGGACACCATACTTATTTCTCTCTTTCATTGAGTTCCTTTCGTATATCGCATAGGGATATCCAAACAGATGCGATAATCCTTCGGCAGCCCATTCGGCTACGCTGCGATTCGCTCAGGAATGACAAACGGACGATTCAAAGAAGTATTCCGCCCCTTGGTGTTTCCGTATTTGGTTAGATAAAATAGCGTAATAGACCGTAAAAGTCAAAGGAATTTTAGTGGATTAGAGAATTAGCGAATTGGTTAATTGGAGAATTAGTTAATTAAGAGAGATTCTTCGCTGCGCTCAGAATGACCCCCGAAGCAGGCTTCGGGGCTAAATATTATTACGCTGCCGTGCCATCCGGAAGGTATGGCGTTATAGAATTTCTCATCGTATAATTAACTCCGGGGAGTCGGTGATAACAGGTAATGAGCAACACAACGA
>CAZUPG010000140.1:0-5511 GCA_964622085.1 uncultured Pirellulales bacterium
TTACGCCAACGGGTTTACAGCCCGTCCCCTTTAGCCTCTCGGGCACCGACCCATTATTTTGTATTGAATATATCGTATGTCGGACTACGTTTGTTCAGTATTATAGATAGTCAATAGCTCATAGTCAACTATCCAGCTCCATCGGGAAATAGTTACTGGCGTTGTTGAAGCAGATACCTTCGACCATTTTTCCCAGCAAATCCAAATCGTCCGGCAGAAGTCCAGCTTCAACATCATTACCAAGCAGATTACAGAGTATCCTGCGGAAATACTCGTGTCTCGGATACGACAGGAAACTCCTTGAGTCCGTCAGCATCCCGACAAACCTGCTAAGCAGACCCATATTGGAAAGCACATTTAGCTGCTCTTGGATTCCGTCTTTCTGGTCGAGGAACCACCAGGCCGAGCCGTACTGAATTTTGCCTTTTGCAGCGCCATCCTGAAAGTTGCCGACCATAGTGGCAAACAGGGCGTTGTCCCGGGGATTCAGGTTATACAGAATGGTTTTTGGCAGCTCATTATTTCTATCGAGCGAATCGAGAAACTTAGCTAACGGCCTGGCTATATCAAAATCGCCGATTGAATCAAAACCGGTATTCGGGCCGAGGGCTTTGAGCATTCGCGTATTGTTGCTTCGCAGCGCCCCGATATGAAGCTGCTGTACCCAGCCGGATTCATAATCCATCAAGGCGAATTCGAACATCATAGCTGATTTGAATTTGAGACACTCGAGGCCATCAATCTTTTTTCCTGACCGTATCTTGTCAAAAAGCTTATTGATTTGGCTTTCGGTATAATCTTCTGCGTAAGCGGTTTCTATCCCGTGGTCGGAGAGCCGACAGCCGTTTTCGTGGAAATAGTAATGACGCTGGCGGAGCGCTTCTATGTATGAATGGAAGTCGATTATCTCGATATCGCAAAGGGCCTGGAGTTTATCAATCCAGGCGTTCAAAGCACAAAGGTCTTCGGCAGCCATCGCCTTATCGGGACGCCAGGCAGTATGAACCTTGATTTCAAAACCATCCTCTCGAATCTTTTTATGATGCTCCAATGAATCGAGCGGATCCTCGGTAGTGCATAGGAGCTTAACGTTCATCTTGCGAATTAAGTTGCGAACACTAAACTCAGGCGTTCTTAACTTCTCGCTGCAGGTTTCGTAAATCTCTTTTGCAGTATCAGGGCCTAATAGTTTGTCATTGATGCCGAAATAACGCTTAAGCTCAAGGTGCGTCCAGTGATAAAGCGGATTTCGCAGGCAATATGGAACGGTTTCTGCCCATTTCTCAAACTTTTCATAATTGCTGGCATCACCGGTAACGTATTTTTCCGCAATACCGTTGGCTCTCATTGCCCGCCATTTGTAATGGTCGCCGGCCAGCCAGGCCTGTGTGATATTGTCGAACCGATGGTCGGCTGCGATTTGGTCAGCCGGCAAATGACAGTGATAGTCGTAGATTGGCATCTTTTCGGCGTGTTCGCGATAAAGAATTCTTGCGGTTTTGGTTTGCAGGAGAAAATCTTCCGTTAAAAACTGCTCAGCCATTTTCGTCCTTCGTAGTAAACTTCTAATAAAACAATTCGTTCATCTCTATTGCCATTCTGAGCGAAGCGAAGAATCTCATTGTCTCAAGCAACAGACCAGACCCTTCGCTGCGCTCAGGGTGACACGTGGAGCTTCGTTAGATGCTCTCCGTGTATCTTTATTAACTCGTATTGTTTTCGTTTTGGTCGGGTTTGTGGGTGGGTTTTTTAAACTTTGCCATTTTCTGGGCCCAGTCAGATAACTCGCCTCTGGTTTTCTGCAGGCGTTGAGATACCTGTTTGGGCCGTTTCTTCTCCTCAATCTGCATCTTTCGTTCCCAAAGCATGTAGGCGAGCCACGCAACCGCTATAACCGGCAAAGCAATCAGCATGAAAACCTTATACATAGCATTATTCCTTAGTTTTGAATTTCCCTTACGAGATTAAATCTTCTGCGCCCAAAATACCAAATGTTCTTTATTGATACAATTACTATCAGGACCTTTTCTTCAAATATCCTCACTTAGAAGAACTCAAGTGCACTTGAACACGCTTTAGCAAAATTGAAATTACGTTAGACTGTGTATGTTGAGGCGGAAGTTTGGCCTCCTCGGCCGGTCCAGTTCGTGTGGAAGAATTCACCTCTCGCTTTATCGACTCGCTCGTAAGTATGCGCGCCGAAATAATCCCGCTGGGCCTGCAGTAAATTCGCCGGCAACCGGCCGCTGCGGTAGCCATCGTAAAAGGCCAGAGCCGAGCTCATAGCCGGCATTGCAATACCGAGCTTTACCGCAGTATTAACGACACGCCGCCAGGAACCCTGGCTTTTATGAACAGCTCGCTTGAAAAATGGGTCGAGCAATAAGTTTTCCAGGTCTGGTTTTTTATCAAAGGCCTGTTTTATTTTACCCAAAAAGGCCGAGCGAATGATGCAGCCGCCCCGCCACATAAGGGCAATCCCGCCGTAATTTAAGTTCCAGTTGTACACTTTCGCTGCTGCACGCATTAGCTGATAGCCCTGGGCATAGCTTACGATTTTTGAGGCGTAAAGCGCTTTTCGCAAATCCTCGGTGAATTTATCTTTGTCGCCTCTAAACTTTGCCCTCGGTCCTTTGAGGACTTTGGATGCGGCGACGCGTTCTTCTTTTAGGGCCGACAGACAACGAGCAAAAACGGCCTCACCTATCAGAGTTAGCGGCTGGCCGAGATTCAGGGCCTCAATGCCTGCCCATTTACCGGTGCCCTTTTGGCCTGCTGTATCAAGGATAAGGTCGATGACCTCGTTTCCGTCTTCGTCTTTGTAGGCGAGGATGTCCCGCGTTATCTCGATAAGATACGAATTAAGCTCGCCCTTATTCCACTCGGCGAGAACCTCGTGCATTTGCTGGTTGGTCGTCCCGAGGCCTTGTTTCATCATCTGATATGTTTCGCATATCATCTGCATATCGCCGTATTCGATACCATTGTGAACCATTTTTACGAAGTGGCCAGCCCCGTTCTCGCCGACCCATTCGCAGCAGGGCTGTCCTTCTGGTGTCCTGGCACAGATGGCCTGGAAAATGGGTTTGACGTGTTCCCATGCAGCGGGAGAGCCGCCGGGCATCATCGATGGTCCTCGCAGCGCGCCTTCTTCTCCGCCGGATACACCCGTACCGATATAGAGCTTGCCCTTGCTCTCGACGTACTCAGTACGGCGGATGGTGTCGGGAAAATGGCTGTTGCCGCCGTCGATAATAATGTCACCATTATCGAGATGCGGCAGGAGCTTTTCGACAAAATCATCTACCGGCTGACCTGCTTTTACCATTAGCATTACTTTGCGCGGTTTTTTCAGATTGGTTACAAGCTCTTCGATAGAATGACAGCCGATTATGTTTTTGCCCTTGGCCCTACCGTTTAGAAAATCATCCACTTTTGAGACGGTGCGGTTAAAACAGGCGACGGTAAAGCCCTTGCTTTCCATATTCAGAATAAGGTTTTTGCCCATTACCGCTAAACCAATCAGCCCGATATCCGCCTGCGGTGAGTTTATCGAATCTGCCTGCGCCATTTGTCTGTCTCCTTTTGTTAGCGTTTCTGCTCGTTTGGAATTGTCGGTATCAATCCACTGGATAACCTGTAAAGTGTTTCTCCAGCGTGGTGAACGACCAAAGTCCCTTCATCTTCTTTGTTTTCATAGTCAGCTATATCTATATCATCAGGATTCATATAGTTCAAGTTTACTTTTTCGCAGCGTTGCCTGCTAATGCCAGTGGCGAGCACTACGTTGATTCTTGGTTTTTCGACGCCGTCGATATATGTACCGATGCCCTTAACGTGTGTCGAGTGCGCGATAACCGCTCTTGGGATACCGTTGAATTTATCCATTCTATTCAGGAAATAGTCACGCGTATGATAACCGATTTTCTCGATAAATTTGCCGTGAGTATAAGAGATTTCGGTGATATGCGGAGCGTATATAATCAGCGTACCGCCGTCTGCGACTATCGGTTCGAGCTTGTACATTACCTTACCGGCCAGCCATAAATCGTCGTACATCTCAGGCGCAATTCCCACAACGGTATTGTAGGATTTGTCCTTGTAAATAATGTGGGTAATCCTGGACAAATCGGCCGCCTTTTCCCAGGCCTGTTTACAGTCGCCGATGAATATCCCCTTGAGCTTATTTTCCTCAGCTACTATGGCAAATAATTTATGCGGCATTTTTATAAACGAAGCCGCCTTTTCAACTACCTTTCGTGTCGGCGTCTGTATATTGCCGTTTATAACCGGATTTGTGAACACGGCACCGAGCCAGTGAAAGAAGTTTATGATTTCGTCGCCCGCGATTCCGGGAAAGATATACTTATGCCCACCGGAAAAGCCCACAACCTCGTGAGGAAAAACAGGCCCCAATATAAAAAATTCATCGTACCCAAATATCAACTTGTTGATATCTACGTCAACCTCTTCACGAAAAAGACCGCCGCTTATCTGTTCGATTTCCTCGGCTGATATTTTCCCAATAGAGGTGAAAGTTTGCGGTTTTTCCCATTCGTGGTTGAAAATTTTCACCGATGCGTATTTGTTTTTGCGCTGCTCTGTCGTAATCGCAAGTCTCCTGCAGAATTGCTCTTCGTTTAGCGGCTGATGGGTCCCGAGCGCCACCAGGCAATCGAGGGCCTTTGCCTTTTGGCCTATACAATCGTAAATGCTCTTGAATATGTCGCCTATTGGCCCTGAACGAGTATTATCCGGGATTATCAGCAGAAGCCGTTTGCCCGTGTAGTCATTTTGTGTAAAGAACTCCGCTATTGCTTCGCCGGCTTCTTTGTTGTCAATGAAACCATTTTTGTTTTGTCTTTCAATAACCATAGTCGTTAGTCGCTGGTCGATAGTCGTTAGACCTTAGCATTTAGTTTCTTAATTAAGCCCATCGTCATTCTGCTGATTTCGTCAATCTTGTCTAACAAGGCATCAGCTTTGGCGACCCCTATGTATTTTAGACGAGAGGCAATAATAATCTGAGTTGTAAGCTCGGCAGAACTTCCGAGAGACACATAAAGGAACTGCTTATACTCTTTGTTGTGAAATCTGGCAAAACCCTCTGCTATATTGGAAGGTATAGATATCGCTGATCGCCGTAACTGGCTGGTCAGCACGTATATTTCTTCTTTCGGGAAAGTTCTTGTGACAGCATATATATCTTCAACCAACCGGATGCTCCTTTTCCATATTTCCAGGTCCTTAAAACTTTTTATTTTAGCTGCTGTCTTTTCAATCATTGGAACTACACTCCACTAAAAACCATTCACTATTCACTATTGACTAACGACTATTCACTATCGTTCCCACGGTGGTTTTTCCGGCAGGCATGCGTCGAATTCTGCGATTAGTTTGTGTTCATATTCGCCAGCGTATTGGTTGTTGATAAACTTATCAAACGCCTCATCGTAGAATCTCTTCCACGATTCGATTTCATTGCCCGGATTAACCGGATAAAACAGGGCG
>CAZUPG010000141.1:0-5487 GCA_964622085.1 uncultured Pirellulales bacterium
TTCTGGTCGTTAGCTCTGTAGGCCCTCATTTCGGCGAGGAAAGTGTCCTTGTCGGCTGGGGCGGGTCAGGGACAATATTTTTTGCCGGCTGCAACTTGGGCTGTATCTTCTGTCAAAATTTCGATATCAGCCATCTTCGCCACGGCCGACAGATGACCGTAGAACAGTTAGCTCAATCTATGCTCCAATTGCAAAATCACGGCTGCAACAATATTAACCTCGTTACGCCCACTCACGTTATCCCAGCTATTATGGCGGCACTTGAATTGGCCAGAAAAAAGGGCCTGACCCTGCCGACCGTTTACAATACCGGCGGATACGATTCGGTCGAAACACTCAAGCTGCTGGATGGCTTTATAGATATTTATATGCCGGATATGAAGTATTCGGATTGCGAAGCTGCAAAAGAGCTTTCCTCAGCGCCGGATTACCCGCAGATAAATAAAGCGGCTGTCAAAGAGATGCATCGTCAGGTCAGCGACTTGTGGGTGGAAAATGGTCTGGCTAAAAAAGGACTTTTGGTAAGACACCTGGTTTTACCGGAGAATTTAGCAGGAAGCTTTGAGATTATAGACTTTTTAGCTGAGAAGATTAGCCCAAAAACCACAATCAATGTAATGGACCAGTATCGGCCCTGTTATAAGGCCTCCCTCTATCCTAAAATAAACCGCCGACCTACACTTGAAGAAATCCAGTCCGCCCGTCAGTACGCCCTCAAAAAAGGCCTTCACCCCGTTAGATAACAAATCGGTGGAATCATCCGCCGTCTTCGATATTTTATCTCACGGGGTGAACGTCCTCTCGTGACTCGTGTGTTACCCTGAGCGCAGTGAATGGTCTGGCCTGGGAATAATTGAGATTTTTCAGCTCTACATCAGGATGACGGCGAATGCCTCGGCCAACACTCAAAGATACCATTAATCCGCCACCGGAGCAGCCCGCTCTGCTCTTGTGATTTGTGGCTCCCTTCGACTCCGCTCAGGGCAGGCTTGCTTTAGATTTTTCGCCCTGGGAAAGGTAAAAGTAGGTTCTTTTTTCAATAAGTCATAACCCAAATCCAGCATTGCATCATTGCCGACCTTGTCCACCTCTAACGGTTTTATAAACAAGTTTGCAATCGCTCCCTTTATGCTCCCCCAAATCCCATTAGCCCCCTCGGCATTACGAAGCGACGCTATCTTTATTCCCATTTTAGGAGTTTCTTCGCTTTTTCTGAATGTAAGTGTGTTAACTCTGGCAATTATCTCATTATACCTGTTTTCGTATTTGTATTCTCCATCAACGGGCTTAACACTATAAAGCCCAATAGTTACAGGGCTTTTTTGCCACCTGTTATTGAAATGAACATTTACTTCGGTAACTATTTCTGTAGAGCCAACGATTTTCCCCCTGATATCTATTCTGCCATAACCCTCACCTTCAAATTTAATATAATCAAGCATATTTTTAAGAGGCTCTGCTTCTTTCAAATCTCTGGTATTTCTTTTAATCACCTCCGATGAGTCGAATGTGTTCTTATGAGATCCTTTGCCTTGCATTTGAAATTCGCAGGAAACATAAAAGGATTCTGAACCAGATTTTCTCTTACACGATATAAGGCCGGATCGTTGCTGGTTATTAATGCTGGTTTTTCTGTCAACTAATACGGGGGAAATTAGCGGGACAAAATACATAAAAGCAGGAGTAGCATTCCTATTAGCTCCGTCTTCACTGCAATCCAGGAAAACCGTCGGGCCGTTAGAATCCTCAGATACATTATCGCATTCTAACTGTCCATATTCTTTTCTTTCTGGTCCCTTATAAACCCCGTTAGAAATCGTTTCCTCTCCGGTTGGTTCTCTTCCTGTGGTATTTCTAACGGGGTAAACGTCAGACTTGGCACATAACCCCATACTAACCCCCGAAAACACACATATAATTAAAAGTCTTTTTATCATATCTAATCCAAAAATAATCAATAACAATACGGTTCTTTGCCTTGCTGAACTCGGTAATTGTTTTGCATTTCACGCAATACATCGGTCAACTTCTCGGCCAATTCTCTATCGCTCATATTCTTTACATCCTCAGCTGTTATTGCCTTGCCGTAGCAAATTACAATCCTGCTTCCAGGTATAAATACTTTTTGATGCCTGGGCCAACATTCAAACGCACCATCAATCATTACCGGCACAACAGCCGCATTTCCTCGCCTGCATAGAAGACCAAACCCGCCCTTAAAGGGCGTAATTTTCCCGTCGCTCGTGCGCGTACCTTCCGGAAAAAGACAAACCCCGTAACCTTCTTTAAGCTTGCTTATAATCTTCCTCATCGCGCCCAAATCCGCTTCACCCCGCTTGACAGGTATAGTATTGACCGAGGAAATCAGCCAGCCAAAAAACCCCCTTTTCTGTCTTCGACAGAAGACAAGGGGGCGAAAAAGCGAATCGCGGGCGAGAAAATACAAATGCTGCTTCAAATGCATTCCGCAAAATACAGGGTCAAGATAGCTTTGGTGGTTGCTGATTAACACAAAAGCCCCTTCGTCGGGAACATTTTCTCTGCCGTAAATACGCAAACTAAAAAATACACAACAAAAAATTTGGCAAACCCAGCGCGCAAACCAATACCACATTCTCCTTAGCCGTTTCCTAAGCATTTTTCTTTACAAAACCCAAAAGCTTTTCCACAACCTCTTCTATACCCAAATCTGTCGTATCTACAATAATAGCGTCGCTGGCCGGCTTCAATGGCCCGACAACTCTACTCTGGTCGCTTTTGTCTCTTTCTTCTATTGCCTTTTGTATTTGCTCGAGACTTTCACTAATCCCTTTAGCCCGCAATTCCGCCTGTCTTCTCCTGGCCCTCTCGGTTGTTTCTGCTGTCAAATAAAACTTTATATCAGCATCACCAAATGCCACCGTCCCCTGGTCTCTTCCTTCCGTAACTATCTTTGCCTGCCTGGCGGCAAATTGCCTCTGCATCTTCACTAATTCTTCCCGCAGCTTTTCCGCCGAGGCAATATGCTTGGCATTAGCGGTTATCTCTGGGCTGCGCAGCTGCTCAGTAACATCAACACCATCAATGCAAACTGCCATCTTGCCATCTTTAATCGAAAATTGAAATTTTCTTGTCTTCAGAACGCCAAGCAGTTTCTGTTCATCGCTCATATCCACGCCGGCCTGCATCGCAGCCAGCGTTACTGCACGATACATCGCACCGGTATCAAGAAAGCTCGCACCCAGTTTCTCCGCCAGCAGCCGGGCCACCGTGCTTTTACCGCTCGCCGCAGGGCCATCTATCGTAATAACCAAATCAGCCATATCTTGCATCTTTAGTCACGAACCGTCGGCCTGACTTTAATAACAATAATACTTGTGTCATCATACTGGCTGGCAAGTCCCACAAACCGCCTTCTATGTCCCAGGATATTGTTCACTATTTGCTCGGCTGAACCATCGGCAAACTTTTTGGCCAATTCAAGCAGACTTTCCCTGCCCCAGAATTCGCCATCAAAATTAGCTGCGTCAATCAGACCATCAGTATAAAATAGTAAGCAATCACCATTTTTTAGCCCAACGGTTCCAATTTCATATTCTGCGTGCTCATCCACCCCGAGCACAAGTCCGCCTTTCTCCAAATCGGTAACAACACCATCTCTTATCAACACCGTCGGCTCATGCCCACAACTGCAATAGGTTACAGTCATATCCTTAACATCAATAACCACATAAAACAACGTGATAAACTCCCCGCCTCTGCACTCCCTGCACGCCATCTCATTGAGCTTGTCGATTACATATTTGATAACATCCTCATCCCTTTTTGCATCAACATAAGCCCGCACAGCTCCTCTAAAACAGCTCATCATCAGAGCAGCAGGAATGCCCTTACCTATCACATCAGAAATCGCCACCACAATGCGATTGTCGTTTATCTTAAGAAAATCGTATAAATCGCCACCCACCTCAAAACACGGAATATATGTAGCTGCAATATCCAGACCCGTTATCTTCGGCGGCTTTTCCGGTATCATCCTTCGCTGAATAATCCCTGCCAACCGTATCTGCTCCGCCATCCGGGCCCCCTCGATTGCTTCGGCATAGAGTTTTGCATTCGTTATCGCAACCGCACACTGCGAAGCAACGGCCCTGGCAAGCTGTATATCGTCCTCGTAAAAACGTTTCGGCATGGGGCTATACAGCCGAAGAACTCCGATGGGTTTGCCCTTAAACTGCATAACAACCGTAAGCTGGCTGACAAGACCCTCCTTAATCGTTGCCTCTTTATATTTTACCCTGCCGTCAACCCGCATATCGTCCAGCACAACCGCTTCACCTGCAAAAGCGGCTTTAACAACGGTATCATTTTTCGAAACCGCCCCTTTGTTACGATATTCTTTGCTGAGTCCATACGTACTTCGCATCTTCAAATCGCTGCTTTCTTCGTCAAGCAGCCGAATCGAGCAGGCCTTGACTCCCACAATCTTCACCGCCGCCTCAGCTAACTTATCCAGCACCTCCTGAAGCGAAAACTCTCCCGCCACCAGCGTCGTAAGCTGATATATTTGTTCATCTCTTTCCAACTGTTTTTTTGTCTTTTTGGCCATAATCAATCACTGCTCGGTGTCATTGCGAGCGAAGCGAAGCAATTTCTACTATTTGATATGATGAGATTGCCACGGTCTGCTATGCAGACCTCGCAATGACAACAATGCAAGTCACCTATTACAAAGTACTACATTTGTAAAGCAAGCGGATTATACTCGACTTTACGCTCTCAGTGAACCATAATTTCTCCCTTTTGCCTCTTGCATTAAAATCCACCTGGGATTACTATTGCGTTTGATGGCTCTCTTGGTTCAGTTACGCAATACGCACAACGCAATACGATGTATGGTCGCTAAACACATAATTTTTATTGGCCGAGTCCAGGGCGTCGGCTTTCGTTTCACAGCCCACCGTATAGCCGATCGCCATCAATTAGCCGGCTTTGTCCGCAACTTACCCGACGGGACCGTTGAGATGCTTGTCCAAGGCCAAGCTGAGGATATAAGTGATTGCATACGGGATATAGAGGAATCTTTTTTCGGCTACATAAAAGAAACCCAGATTGAAGATGTCCCTCCCAACCCCAAATACAGCGGTTTCAACATCACCTTTTAAATTGTCCGCTTCATCATCCTCGCCCATCCTGTCATTCTGAGTCCTGCACCGATTGTATTCATAGTAGCGTTACCAAGCAAAGGACTTGGCCAGCAAGGCCGAGAGTCGGTAAAAGAGAAATTCGCACCGGAAACGATGGTTGATAATATAGAAGAGGTTTATAACAAGCTTACTGGCAATCGGTGAGGAAATTTCGAAATTCGAAGCACAAATCTGCCAGAGGCGGACAATGTCCGAAACAAACTTATCTGACCCGCTGCCCCGCCTTGTGGCGAGAGACGCAAAGGCATGCGACATTTATCCGCCGTCCGTGGAGCGGAGTCAAGATTCGGATTTCGGATTT
>CAZUPG010000142.1:0-5405 GCA_964622085.1 uncultured Pirellulales bacterium
TCTACCGTCTTCGCTCGGGGGTATATCGTATTGTATATCAGGTCTTTGACGAAAAGATTCTGGTCGTAGTTATCCGCATCGGCCATCGAAAAGATGTCTATAGACGGCTGATTGATTGATTTTCTTTGCCACAAAGACACCCATCCTCCGTAGACGACTTACTTCGGAGGGCAGGCTAAGACACTAATTCGCTAATTCTCTAATCAACTAATTCACTCAACGATTTTTCCCTTGCCAATCTGGTCAAAATAAAGTATAATACATTATTAGAATCGAACGTGTGGGAGTTTTAGTATATTTAGCAGATTTTCTCAAATTTGAATAATTATGAGCGCATCTCCGAAAGTAGAAGTCGAAAATAGAATTCTTCTCTGGGCTAGGAAAACTGCAGGATTTGACCCTGAGAAAGCAGCAAGGAAAGTCGGTACATCACCTGAAAAAATACAAGAGTGGGAAGAAGGTATTTCTCACCCAAGAATAAAGCAGTTGAGAAAACTTTCAAAAGTATATATGCGACCAATTGGTCTTTTTTTTCTCCCTGAGCTTCCAGAAGATCCGGAAAGCATTAAGGATTTTAGGAGGATTCCAGATGGGTTTCATGAGGAAATGTCTTCGGCTTTGAGATTTGAAATCAGGCTTGCATGGGATAGACGAGACGAAGCCCTAGAACTTATATCCGATTTGGATGAAGAACCGACAATTATTACAGATCGTTTCAGTTTTGATGATGCTGATCAGGTTGCAGCCGAATTACGAGAGATTCTAAAAATCTCAGTCGAAGAACAAATGCGATGGAGAACTAAATACGAAGCTTTTAACTCATGGAGGCAAGCAATTGAAGAGAAAGGAACACTCGTATTTCAGACTGGCATTCTCCGCAACCTTATAGTTTTCCCAGAAGAAGCACGTGGTTTTTCAATCGCGAAGAACCCATATCCTGTTATAGTTGTTAATAGTAAAGATCATGCTACAGCAAAGTGTTTTACTTTAATTCATGAATTGACGCATATTTTGTTAGATGAAGGTGGTATATGCGACTTGCACAATCCATTCAGAGCCACCTCAGAAATCGATCAAACAGAGGTTTTTTGCAATAGAGTTGCAGGATCGACACTAGTACCTTCAGAAGCATTATTAAGAACGAGTGTAGTTCGGAATCATGGAAGACGTGCTGAGTGGATTGATGATGAGCTAGGAACTTTATCAAGAAAGTTCTGGGTAAGCTGGGAAGTAATTCTTCGACGATTGTTAATTTTAAGAAGAACAACTCGAGAATTCTATCAACGCTGGCGACAGGAAAAAACAGATTTGTTTCCTGGAATTAACGGCTCTCAAGGAACACCTAGAATACCAACACCAACTCGTGTAATTATAAGGAATGGTAAACTTTTCCCCTCTCTTGTTCTTCGAGCTCTTAGAAATAAAAGGATAACATCTTTTGAAGCTTCTAAAATTCTTGGTTGTGGGGCGCATAAATTAAGGGATATTGAAGGAGCAATTTTCTGATAACGATGCAAATCTATTGTACAGATACTTCGGCGATAATTGATGCATGGATTGATATGTATCGGCCCGCGTCATTTCCATCGTTTTGGGAGCGCATTGAGGAACTTATTGAGTCACACGAGTTAATATCACCAGAAGAGGTACGTCAAGAGATAAAATACCCGGAAGATCTTAAAAATTGGGCTGAAGAACATGATGAAATGTTCGTAGAATTAGATAATGATTTTCAAAAAGATCTGAAATCTGTTCTTGCCGATCTGGTAGAAACTATGAAACAAAGAGGCTTGAGATTTCTTGGAAAAGATCTCAAAGCAGATCCTTTTGTTGTTGCTCTCGCAAGAAATAGATCAGCAGTAGTCATTTCACATGAAGCGCCTCATGGAAATGATGGCCGTCCAAAGATTCCTGACCTCTGCAGACAATACGAAATAGGATGCATTAAAATTCCTGATTTAATAGAGGAAAAAGGCTGGACATTTTAACATAAAACAAAGGGCAAACACTTGTTTTCTTTAACCACACATCGTTTCGATCAGTAAAATCTATGGTTAATTATTTCTTTTTTCTCCTTTGCATTTTTCTTTCCGGCCAATTCGTGTTAATTCGTGGTTAAAAAATAGATTCTTCAACTTCGCCCACCAATAGACCAAAGACCACTGACGCAAGACTACAGACTACGGAGAACACGGCCAGTGGCCAGGGCTAAAAATTAAATGACACCCTGCTGTTATTTTTTGAAATCAATGAGTTTTGCAGCTAAGCCGTCATCGGATAGAGCCAGGATTTGCACAGCTAAGATAGCTGCATTTTTCGCCCCGGCCTTGCCTATTGCCATTGTTGCCACCGGTACGCCGGGCGGCATTTGTATTGTGCTCAAAAATGCGTCAATCCCCTCCAGGCCGGAACTTGATATCAGCGGTACGCCAATAACCGGCAGCGTTGTTCTCGCTGCCAGGGCGCCGGCTAAATGAGAGGCCATACCCGCAGCGGCAATGATAACTTTTATCCCGTTTTTGGCTGCATTTTGAGCGAATTCAGCGGCTATCTGCGGCGTTCTGTGTGCTGAAATTATCCGAACCACCGGCTCTATACCAAAGACCGTGAGCTGCTCAATGCAGCTTTGCATTACGTCCATATCACTGTCCGAGCCCATTACTACCGCTACGGTAGCTTTCTTTTCAGATACCATTTGTTTTTTTCACCTTTCAGGTTACAATATTTAGAGATTCCAAAACTTGTGGTGAGCCTGTCGAACCCATTGTGAGATAATAATAACGGTCAACCGCTAAAAATGCAAGAGATGCGAATAAGGAATTCAGCCACCAAGACACAAAGTCGCAAAGAAATCAAATATATAAAGAAAAAACTTCGAGTCTTGGTGCCTTCGTGGCCAAAAACGAGGTGGTAGATATGCAAACAAGAAAACCCATTGTTGCAGGTCAGTTTTATCCTGCCCAGAACGATTCCTGCGTGGCTGAAATTAACGAGTGCCTCGAAGCAGGCGAGCCGGGTGAGTCTCTGCCTGAGACGATAGTAGCTGGTATTGTTCCACACGCCGGCTGGACTTTCAGTGGTGCTTTAGCGGCGATGGTTTTTTCAGCTATAAAACGGCAGCACGAGAGGGTCAATACCTTTGTAATATTCGGAGCTACCCACGGCTACTTTGGCCAATTGCCGGCAGTTTATGATACCGGTAGCTGGATAACACCGCTTGGCGAAGTTTTCATTGACCAGGAGTTGGCCGGTGCTGTGTTGAAAAGCGGTGTAGCCGTCAGTGACCTGAACGCCCACAGCTCCGAACACAGTATCGAAGTGCAGGTTCCATTTATTCAGTATCTCTTCCCCGGTGCGAAGATATTGCCTGTTCTAAGTCCTGCGCGGGCCGAATCGATAGCGTTGGGCATAACCGTTGGTGACATTATCAGTAAAGAGCAGCGCAAAAAAATCGTTTGTATCGGCTCAACTGATTTGACCCATTATGGGCCGCGTTACGGCTTTACACCAATGGGAACGGGTAAGAAGGCGTTGCAATGGGCTGATAGTGTCAATGATAAGAAGTTTATTGATTTAGCATTGAAGCTTGAGCCGCAGGATTTACTCACCAGCGCAGTCGAGAACTGCAATGCTTGTGGTGGTGGTGCTGCGGCTGCTGTAGTTGTAGCCGCAAAAAAGCTTGGCAAAACGGCAGGCCTGTTGCTTGCACATACCAATAGTAACGAAGTGATGCTCCGCAAGATGAGCACAACGAGCGCTGATAGTGTTGGCTACGCAGCGATAATATTCTGATGCCATTTTCTTCCACTCTATTGGCTTCGCCTTTTTGGAAGTCTTGCTGCGTTGTGAATATCGCGTGCGATAGGGAATCGGGGGCCTCGAACGTGATGGTTAATTCCGCCAAGTCTCCTTGGATATATTTTTCTTGATTTATATGGTTTATTCGATATAATGATATAAGATTATGCCACTTGTGTTGGGTGGATGATGAATTGTACTTAGAAGTCATCCCAAAACCTCAAAAAACACCATTTATGGTATTGAAAACGCCAATAATAGAGGTTTTGGGATAGGTTCTAGACATTTTGGATTTTCTGACGCGAGGGTCAATCATGAAAAAGATTAGTCCGCTGGTACTGATAATGGTTTTTAGCATGGTTTCGGTGGCTGTGGGTGAGGTTTCGACAAGAGTATGCCTGGCTGATGGTAACACTCCGTTTGACGGTCGAGACATAATGGTTGGAACCAAGCTAACAGTTATTGTCGATTCGAATGTTGCTGAGTATTGGAGCGGCAGTTTGGCCATTGAAGAGGAATATTGGGATTACGGAGTCCTGTCAGCCAGAGACTACAATGAGAGCACATGTGAGTATGAAGGCTCTCATTTCCCTGCCGCAGGTAAGGAGGCTACTGTTTGGGATTGGCAAGAGATGGGAATCGATGGCTTTGACTTATATACTGGCTCCACTGGCATAGACACAGGAGATTGGTTCATTATTGAGTATAATGCTACAGGCATAGGTGACTGCAATGTGGGGTTCTATGACCACGATGTGAGTATGTATGACCCCATCTATTATCTCGCATTTTCTCATGTTCGTACACGTGACTTCAATAACGATACTAAAGTTGACTTTGTTGACTTTGCAGTGCTTGCCTCATACTGGCAAGAAACGAACTGTGGCGATGCGAACGACTGCGAAAGAACCGACATTGATATCGATGGTAAGGTTGATGTTAATGATTTAATGCTGTTCACCGATTATTGGCTTGCTAAGACTGAATAGCAACAATAGATAAGTGCTTTATTGCGTGTTTTAAGTACCCCGCATATTGCGGTTGGTACTATATACTTTTTTATTTATATTGGAGGCTGGGTTTTACTTGCATCTACACAGATTTTTTCAATCTAAATATTGCCCTACAAATCTTTTTTTGTGGCCCATTTTGTTTGGAAAAAAATA
Source organism: uncultured Pirellulales bacterium (assembly GCA_964622085.1). Taxonomy (GTDB): domain Bacteria; phylum Planctomycetota; class Phycisphaerae; order Sedimentisphaerales; family Anaerobacaceae; genus CAZBWE01. The sequence goes on from CAZUPG010000142.1 coordinate 4,965, forward strand.
GCAAGGGGTTATCAACATTTTCTGATTTAGAAGCGCTATATGATATAGAAAGAAATGATAGATGTTTTTGTCTCAAAAACGCTGTTATTGGGTGATTTATTGTCAATGCAAATTGGAAAAGAGGAGGTAATTATGAAATCAAAGCACATTTTATTAGCAGTGGTTCTTTTATTATCTGTAAGCTATGCCACTTTCGCAGACAGGCCGTTGGAAAGAACGGAGATTCTGCAAATCTTTCAACAACTAACAAACCAACCAAGAAAGACTTGGATACCGGCAGGTACAATTGAAGCAAGACACGAAGAATATAGGGCCCCCAAAATAACCGACCTAAATGAGCTCAAAAACCGAATCAAGCAAAAAACTGCTGAATATCAAAGCAGGCTGGACAAACGAGAATTGACTGAGAATCTGCAAAAGATGAAACTCGATGCGATACCA
>CAZUPG010000143.1:0-2335 GCA_964622085.1 uncultured Pirellulales bacterium
GCCTTGTAGTCTGGCTTTGGCAATTAACACAGCCGTTTCCATATCGACTGTCCCCGCAGCAGAAAGACTGCGCATCAGTTTCTGCTCGGTTTGAACACCGCTTAGTTGCTCAGACAGCTTTGTTAGCTGCGACTTGGCCTGTGCCAATTGCTCAGACAGAACCTCGGCCTTTTTCTCGGCACTCTGTGCCCTCTTGCGATAGCGGATTGATTCAGCCACCGGTACTCGACCGCCTTCTTTGTGGTGGGCAAGTTTCAGGTTGTCGATGTCACCGGCTGGCTCTTCTGTCTCTGACAAAATTTCTTCTGTGTCAATCTGACTCATATAATTTCCTTTATGTTCATCGTTTTGAATTCATAGTTCATCGATGAACAACGAAATATGAACAATGAACAACGAACTATGAACTCTCATATCCTAATTCTCTGAGCACCTGCTCAGCTGGTACGCCCAGTTCCTTTTTGAGCTGGGCCTCTTGCAGTTTTTCCGTCATATTTTCCGGTAGCGGACTGGGAAAGATAACATCGACCTCTCTTTGGATTTCAGAGGTCCTGTAAATGTCGGCCTTATCGAGTATCGCCAGAACAAACCGGCAGATTTTTTTCAGCCCTTCGCTGTAAGTAAATTTCTTTCGTTCTGTTTTAGATAGCATTCCCATAAGCGTCAGTCGAAGAGCAACCGCACTGGTCAGGTTGCCGAGCTTGCTCTTCAAAACCCCAGCCACAAGAGGAGTCACTCCGCTTGCCTTATCCATCGCCTCTCTGATTTCAGCGATATGAAGACCCTCACTCGGCGCCGATGCATCTCCCCCGAATTCTTCGATGGTCGCATCCGGATTATCCGTGTACCACATCCTGCCGGGAGAGATGGACCTGTCCTCAAAGCCCTCTATCCCTTTGCCTAAATACATCTTGAATGACTGGAACGTAACCCTGCTTGCCCTGTCGCTCAATCTCGTATTAAGCTCATCCTGCAGCGGTATTAACGGCTCGACATCGCTTAGCCCCTCGTAATAATAGGGCTGAGCGATATTCTGGATATGCACTACCGGCAGAAATCCCCACTGTAATTCACACTCTGCAACAAGCTGCTTATCTTCATACCGCTGCCAGGCCGAGTCAGTTGTAATCTCCGTCACCGCTATTACCTGCCGAGTATCACTATTGCGCCTGCCCCACGGAAACAGGTTGGAAAGAAAAGAGTTTTTTCTGATAAGGCAGTTTTTCTTCTGGTAAAAGTGCTGCACATAGAATCTTATTTTTTTGTAGTCGTTCTCATCCAGAACAGGCAGTGCTCTTGGTGCTTCAATCAGTTCCAATCCGATTGTCTGTGCCAATTGCAGCACATCTTCGAACGAAGGATTTTCGGAAGGTGAAAAGGAGGAGGTGACCCCAAACACATTTTGTTGTGTCTGGGAATCCGAAGAAATGCGTTCGAAGATATTTGTGCCAGGCCTGACAAGACAATCGACAAAGCCGTAAACACTTCCGAGCACTGCCATATCCTGGAAAAATTCGATACCGCCGTTTGCCACAAAAACCGCCTTTAATATAGATTCAATTTCTGCGCGTTTTTGGCTATCCGGCGACTTCGAAACAAAACTAATTGGTTTGCCGAACAAAAAATCAACCGCTGCATTTACCCGCCAGGCAATATCATTTTCGACTACGACTTCTTTTCGCTGCACATCTTTCAGCGACCGTCCGCCAAAGACTCCGCTATTGCTGCTGTGCACCAGGCCGGTTATTCTTGCAGGCAGCCCGAACTCTTGTGCCTGCACATAACACCTGCCCGATTCGCTCGCCCTTTTGTCATAGCTGCTTATATTGCTTAGCTCATACCTTGGATTTGCATAGTATTCCCACAGCTTCGTGAAGTGCTTCTGTATATCAACCGAGTGCTCATCAACGAGCCATTCCAGGAAATCCACATTCAGCCCGTTAGAAATCTCTCCATCTTTAAGGATATCAAGTTCAAAACCCATTAATAATCCTCCCTTTCGTTTTTACTTCTAACGGGCTCAAGCTCGCCTGCGGTGAGCAACGTCGAACCGCCCACCTCGGCAGCGTTAAAAATATCAAGCTCAAATCCCATATCTATCTCCAATTCGATTATTGAATATCCAGCATCGCATATTGCATATCGATAGTTGCCTGTTGTTAGTTGCCATTCGCGAGACGCAAAAAAAACGTCTCTCTATAATTAGACGAACCTGCGATTTTGGCTGAAATTTGAGCAATTTTTTAAGGCGTGAATTTATGTAAGTGCTTGTAAGAGAAGGAATAAAAAAAATTTTGTTTTTTTCGATTTTAGCGCGCAACTACCTGCGATTTTG
>CAZUPG010000143.1:2435-5386 GCA_964622085.1 uncultured Pirellulales bacterium
TAAAAAAGTTTTTGGTTTTACACTGCCGTCAGGCCACGGCGTGCCTGCCGAGCCAGGGTGGCTTTACACTTTAACTTTTAAGCTTTACGCTTTTTTCCGTCTATCTTTTCTTTTCCTAAGGAAAAGCCCACCCGCACATTTACCGTGGTGTACATCGCCGGCGTCTGATAGTCCACATAGACACTGGCGTCAACGGCATAGTCGATTTTGTGCGTCAGGCCATCGTTAAATTCAACCAAAGCGGAGGCGGGACAAGCGCACAGAAACAATACTATTGCTGCTAACCAAACTATCTTTACACTTTTTACTTTCACGCCTCCTCCTTCAAGTAAAACCGACAGTGGATTAGCAAATTAGTGAATTAGCCACCAACTAATTAACCAATTCTCTAATTAACTAATTCCCTGCTAACAAGAAATGCCGCTCCTCCACTGAACAACGTGTTCACCACGTTAGAAAATCTACCCGCCGTTTGGCGTTGTTAAATTCCAGATGCCTCGTTTCTAACGGGGTAAACCCAATATCTATTGTAGAATTTCACTGAGAAATGTCAAGAAAAAAAAGTGGCCTTTTTGGCCAAATGCGTTAATTCTCTATTTTGAACATTTGGACATTCGAGTTTTGATATTGTTTAGGATTTAGTGCTTAGGATTTGTGGCTTCCAGCCGTCACTCCGGCTCTTGTTTTTGCAGCAGCTCGATTATCTCTGCCTTCGTAGGCATCGCTTCAATCGAGCCGAACTTCGTGCAGGCCAGCGCCCCCGCAGCCGAGGCGAATTTCACCGCCTCCCTTATATTATCCTTTACGGCACAGTAGGAAGCCAGCGCCCCCGCGAACGCATTACCTCTGCCGGTCTGGTCAACAAGCTCAACCTCGAAAGCCGGAATATGGTCGGCTCCACTCCTGTCAACAACCATACAGCCGCGTTTGCCCATCGTTATCACGGCACAGCCAACACCGCGAGCGACCAAATCAGAGCCAATCATCTTGGCAGTTCGCATACTTGCGTCGGATTGGTCGGTAATGTCGGCTGCTTCGTAAAGGTTCGGGATGAGAATATCAACCGAGAAATACTCGATGGGCAGGTCGTGGGTTTCACGACCGGATTGTTCTATTGGCCTTACAGGGTCGAAGATGACCTTTGTGCCATGTACCTTTGCACAGCGAATGGCCCTTACAATTGCATCTTGTGGCAATCGGCCGTGTATCAGGCACACATCAGATTCAAAGATAAGCTGCTCGGCAGAGTCGATATCCTTCGGTTGTAAAGCGCTGTTAGCTCCCGTGTAGTAACAGGCAGCGTTTTCACCTTCAGCGTTGACCAGTGTTACAATAACGCCGGTGTTTTTCGCTTCGGCTGTAAACACATAATCGGTATTGACATTGGATTCGGTCAGGCTTGTCCTGGTCATTTCGGCAAATGCATCGCCGCCGACCTTACTGATAAGATGCACTTCGCAGCCACATAGAGCTGCTTGTACCGCCTGATTAGGTCCCGGGCCGGTGGCTATGTAAGAAAGTGAGGAGCCGGCAACGCTCTGACCAAGCGATGGGAACTGGCTGCACTTTATCGCCATATCCACGTAAGTGCTGCCAATCACTACTACCTTGGGAGTCCTTCCCGACATCGTTTTCACCAAAATTTACCTTTTGCTACTCTGCGAAGAAGCTCCGCTACCTGTGGCGCAAGCCATGTAGCACGAGGTATCCGCCAAGTGTAACCTCTCGCCCAGTAAATGCAAAATCTTTTGCTTTTATTTCAATGAATATCCAAGCCAGTGCATACTTCATATTCGAATATCAATCAAAAAACCAGCGAAATTAGCTAAAAATTCACTATTTAGTTAATTTCTAAAAAAATTTGTAAAAAATCTTACAAAATACTTGACTTTGTTCTAAAATATGTTAAAATAGCACTATGTTTAGTAAGTGTACAACAAACAGGCCGATAGCCGCTGAAAAAAGGCGGTGCCTTTGGGTTACAGTGGGCTTTCCGGCTGCGACACGCTTCCTGCTTCGACGATTCAGCCTTCGCAGCCCCTGCTCCTGTCTTCCCCGCCGCCCCGCCTCGTGTCGGGAGACGCGGGGGCAGGCGACAGGAAGACGCGGGGGCGAAGTAGGCAGCGCTTCACAGAGACGAGCCGCCGTGACGAGCGCCGTGACGAGCGCCCTAACGAGTTGGACAGCAGTTTCAGCCAGCCCCCCTTCTTGCTTTCAACGCCTGTGTCTACAAATAATCAACGGGGTCAGAGATGAAAATGTACAGCCAGCAATAGGTAGGGAAGGGGGGGAATTGAAGGTGTGAGAGTTCGTAATTCACCCTTCGTCCGCCGCGGCGGATTACGAAGAACGGGATGGAAAAAATTCACGATAACCTCTCGCAAAGGATGCTCCGAACAAATGCTGAATGTCGCGACAGAATCGAGCTGCTGCATAGCAGGATAAACCTGCTCAAAGGAAAAGATAAACTGCTGATGACAATGTATCTGGATAACAGTAATAGCTTTCGACAGATGTCTCGGCTGTCCGGTCTCGATGAGACAATTATCTCTCGAAGAATAAGCAAGATTATCGAACGGCTGATAGAGGGAAAATATATTATCTGCCTGCGAAACCGCGACAGATTCACCGCCGCCGAAATGGCTATCGCAAAAGAGTACTTTCTGCTGGGCTTTTCAATGAGAAAAATCGCAGCAAAACGACGATGGACGCGCTACCAAGTTAACAAAACCATAAAAAAAATCCAACAGCGCATATTGGCCACGAAGACACAAAGTCACAAAGGAAATATGTAAATGTGTTGCGTTAAGAGGTTGCGGTTGCACGACTCGTGTCGCCCCCGATTAAGTCGGGGGGTAAAGCGTTATAAATCTGCCTCAGGCGGATAAATCCAGAACGCAACCGAAAGTCGCCGACGCGCCAAAGCCGCTATGGCGACGGCGCGACGATAC
>CAZUPG010000144.1:0-5360 GCA_964622085.1 uncultured Pirellulales bacterium
CTTTTTAGCTTTAGTGTATAGCGACGGTTTTTAGTGAATCGAACCACGAGCCGCAAGTTACGAGGTACGAAATATGGACATTGAAGTGCATATGGGTGATATTGCAGTAATTGAAGGGCCGCACAGCTTGATAACGAGCGGTGTTGGTTCTTGCTTAGTCGTTACACTCTACGACCCGAAGCTACAAATCGGCGCACTTGCTCACACAATGCTTCCATTGTCCCTAACGCAAAATACGGAGTATGAGACACGCGTCTCTCGCAGCTTGTCTTCCGAAGCACCACCTGGCCGGCAAACATGCCTGGTGGCCGAGCAAGTTTCAGCCAAAGTCGAAGACACGAAATACATTGATGTAGCTATAGACCAGATGCTGAAGAGAATGGGATCTAAAGGTGCAAAACGAGAAGATTTGGAGGCAAAACTCATTGGCGGTGCGAATATGTTTCCTTCTTTCGACTCAGATATCGGCAAAGATAATGTTTTAATCGCGAAGGAAAAACTAAAAGCCGAAGGAATAAGAATAGTTGGTGAATGCGTAGGAGGCTCGCAAGGTCGGTCAGTAGAATTTTCTCCTACCACAGGGGTTGTGACCGTGAAGACCAAGTTTTGACAATATGGAACAAACAAATGGCAAGGAAAATACTGATTGCTGATGATGAGCCGGGTGTTGTCCAAATCCTTGGAATGAGGCTAAGGGCAAATGGGTATCAGGTAATAGCTGCTCACGATGGGACCCAGACCATAGAACTCGCGTATCAGGAAAAACCTGATTTGATTATTCTCGATATCAAGATGCCTGGCAGAGATGGCTATGCTATTTTTGAAGACCTGAGGACATCTGCAGACACAATGTCAATTCCAATAATACTTTTCTCTGCTCTTCCACCTGCTCAGGTTCAGGAGAAAACCACTCAACTCAGCGCCGATGGCTTCGTTTCAAAGTCAGCTGACCCGGACGAAATACTTGCCAAGATCAAGCAAATCCTTGGCGATTTGAAAAGTCAGCCTGAAAGACAAAACAGTGAGCACCAACCACAATCAGCTGTAACACAAGCTAATAAAGTGACCATACGCTAATAACCTCGAAACCTTGTTGAGCACAAATTTCATCACTACATTTGTTTGCTCAAGCTGTTGTTTTTATTTCTGCAATACCAGTTCATTTAACAGTTGGTCTTATACCGTTAGCGATAGCATATCTTACAATTTACAATATAGGGTCAAATCATGATAAGAAGAAACCTTAACTTGTCGGCAGCCTATGCTCAGGATAACAAGGAAGTTCGTATCTCGTAAGATTTCTGAACCTTTTTATGTAAAGCTGGTCATCATTCACAGTAATTCAACCAGAAAGACTTTTTTCGCCAAGCGTACTTTATATTTATTTGCAGAAAGTTCCATTTTATGTTACCTACAGCAATATCATATAATTTGGTATGGATGTACTTACATCTTGTACTGCCTATCAGGTCAACTGGAGAACTCACTAAGCACCTGGAATATATACACACATAGTCCAAAGCTAGAGGATTATTCTTGTCGGTCCCTATAGAAAAACTACTCTGATAAAACCGTATCAGCTATCGGGAGCGTATTTCGCAAACTTGGGTACGAATAGGTTAAAAATAGATTAGCAGCATTGTCGTTTTCGCATGAAGAAGTTTAACTCATTCGTCTGTGTGAACTCGAACACGCTTCGATCTACATTCGGGACATCTATGGGTTTCAAATAAGGTGTCGATCGAAAATTCATTGCCACATTTAAGGCATTCAACGCTTCGAATTTGCTCTCTTTCTCTTTTGACCATCCAAATTTGCCCACCAACGCAAATAAATGGAAGAAAGAATCCTATAAATATCATTGGCACAACATAGGACTCGTGAGACTGTGTATAGTTGCGGTAAGAGCCCCAAGCCATACCCCAGCCGAGGACTGTGGTTACAATCCCTATGAACCAAAGGTAAAATTTGTATAAAAATGGCCTTATTGCTGCATCGAGTGCCTGCCTGACCTGGTAATCACTCATTGTTTAAAAACTCCTTTCATCCAATACGTCCGTATTGCTTCGGCTACCATGGAAACTGGACTAACTGAAAATGGACGGTCGATATTACTGTGTGTACTCACAATTGGCAAGAATGAATTTGCGATGATGCCTCGGGGCGGTAGTCGGCGTATCTCTGGCTCATTTCTCCCTGTCTGGTTAGCGTGCTTTCTTGCCAATGCTGATTTCTCTGCCAGCAATCACCCCCTAATTCATGCCTGAACTCACTCATTCTGCCTTCCGCCCTTCGGGCGCAGGCGAAACATATGATAAGGCAGATGGCTCGCTCCACCAACGGCACGAGCGGAGGTGATTGCGTTATGCAGGAAATCAACAATGCAAGGCAAGAAAGCAGTGCCCAGAACAGCGAGCGGAAAGAATACAGGTGCCGGGTCTGTGATGGGCCGGTGGAATGGCCGCACATTGTCTGCCGCGAATGCTGGCAACGTGACCGAGAGGAGCAGAAGTGGGACTGGGAACTATACTGTATGGAGACCGATGAGGCCAGCACCAAGGCGGTCATGGGCAGCTATGACAGGAAGGCCCGAGAGTCGCCCAAACTAATTGTTCTTTGTGGACCCTCCCACGCTGGAAAAACCGCATTTGCCAAGAGACTCGGCGGGAACTTCACGGTTATAAGCCCTGATAAAATACGGAAACGGTTATCTGTCAATTTCGGGGACCCTAAACACGAAACTAAGGTATGGGATATCTACGAGTCCATGAAACGGAAGTCATTGGAAAAAGATCGTAATGTTATCCTGGATGCCTGCCATATCTCAAAGCGGGCAAGGTGGCATTCGCTTCGAGGTTCCAACGCCCATCACAGGAAGATATGCATCGTATTTGATTTGCCTTTCCGAACTATCGGAGGCAGATGCTTGAAAGATAAAAGGGTGTCCTTGATGAAGGCAAAGCAGATATGGAAGGCCTTCCAAAAAAGCAAGCCTACACCAGAGGAGTTGAAGCGGGAAGGCTTCGATGAGGTGTATTTCGTGAAGGAATGACCGCTTGCAATGCAATCAAGGAGAATTTTGCGGATGGCACATCATCCAAGAGAAGCAGGCCGATTATCAGCAATCCTGAGCATTTTCTTGCCTGTGATTGATTTTTCCCGCTTCACACCTCCTACGCCTACCTCAGCTCACTCATTCTGCTTTGCGGCTTCGCCGCCTGGGTTATGACGGGTAGAAAGCAGATGGTTTGCTTCGGCTATACCGCTTCGGAGGTGTTTCGCTATGGAAAAAATCAAAAATGCAAGGCAAGAAAGCAGTGCTCAGGGCACCGTCAAATGCCCTCATTGCGGGTCATCGAATGTCGAATATATACCCGAGGTGACGCCGACCTCTTTCAGAACCTGGGGTTGTAACGATTGCCTAAAGGGTTTTACGGTGTGCATAACAGTTCAATGCCCCAAATGTGGGTCAACGGATATCTCTTTGTGCTATGCTGGAAAAGGTTCTTTTGAAGTCTGGTGTTGCAACAGCTGCAAACAGGGGTTTGCAAAAGGGGAGGTGAGGGTATGACCTTTAAGACTAGCGAGCCCCACACGAAGCCGTGCTTTCTTCGCGGCGTGAGGGGGCAGGATACAGCGTGTTGCGAGGACTGGAAGCGTATCGTGAAGTACCTCAGGGCCCAGTACGGCAGGCGGGACTGGCGAAAGCCCGAGCAAACATTTGTATGCAAGGACTGCTGCATTGACCCGCCTGATGGCCACCGCTGTACTTGGTGGAGTCTTTGCTGGTGATGCTACCGAGCAAGTCCCTGTTAGGCCCCGCCAGAGCATTGGCAGGCTTTACGGACACCACTATACCTGGGCGCATAATTGTTCTTTTCCCTGTGCTGCCGCTTTGCTGCACCTAATCGCTTTCATCATGTGATTTTTCCACGATACGATCAGGCTTGCCCAGCACGATCCTGCGAAGGCCAAACTTGAGCACGGTTCGATCCTGCAAGCTCAAGATTGCCCTGGCAAGCCTGCATTGGTTCAGAGCAGCAGCAACGCCCAGCTATGCGAGATTGACCGACTCCAAGTATGCCCTGTCGCTTGGCCTGGCCAATTGGTTAAGCCGTCGCTGCCAGGGCATACCGGGTTCAAACAGCATATTGAAGTCCGTCAATCTCTGGGAGCTACCGCTTCCTGCCTGCAAATATCAGGGAGGGTAGGCGGTGCGGCGGAGCAAGGCCAGGCTCTCCAGACTCGCATCGGCGGCAATTCATAGTAATAGCTTCGCCCATCGCCTCTTTATTATGGCCGAAACTTTCTGGGTTTACTTATAGGCTTTTTGCCTGTTTTCTTTAGTTGGTTTGGTCGCCGGTTTTTTTTTCTTTGAGCAACGGTTTAATTGGTTTAGCTGCAACTGATATGGTTGGTTTGAACCGCTGTTTTTTTAATGATTTGATTAACTGTATCGGCAGTGGATATTTTACCACTTTGCGGGGGTAAAATTAAATTTCGCGGGTGGCTCAGATTTCTGGGGGTAATCATGTGCGGGGATGGGTCAAAAGCCCATTACTGAAGGTCATTTTGCCCATCGGCCAGGAGAGGCCTTGACCTTTTTGTCTGGGCCAGCCTGAAAAAATGGCCAATTGCAAACTTAATGGAGCCGACTGGGGTTGACGCATCGTGGGGCAAAGAAGAATGTGCGAGCTTCACCCGATATTTTTTTGGTGAAGCGAGCCATCTGCTTTGCCCCTGACCAACTGGCCAGGCGGGTATGACCCAACTGAGGCAAGAGCCAACAGGGCCAACTTTTTATGATGAACCGCTGTGGCGAGGAGACGGCAAAATTGCCCCATACATTTACTGCTTTTGACCCGCTCTTTGGCATTTTCACATGGGTGAGCAGGTGGGCGAGGCTGGCATTGGGGAGCGGGCAGGTTGAGCCCAGCATCGCCCGTCATATAATGCCTCAGGTCAATCTTTAATCCTTTGCTGCGAGCCAGCATGTGGTCTTGCGACCCCAAGGATTAAGCTGCCCTTCGACTAAAAATCGGGCGGGCGATGCCTTTCCTATGCGACCTGCTTGGTAAGACTTGCTTGCCGCACGTTGGCACTCGGCTCGATAGCTTCCTGCGTGACGGGCTGAAACCACTCGCCCTCACATGCCTGAGCTTGCCGCTATGCGTTCCTTAAATAAATTGGTTAATTTGTTCAGAAAGGTGGCAGTTATGGTTTCATTGTTTCTTTGGCCTACCCATTAGCTGTTCATAACTGCCTTAATTGTATGCCAATGGGTCATTTTTATATGCACAGGGCCTATGGAAATACCTAAATCCTTATGGTTAATGGATTAACGGTTAAATGTGGTGATA
>CAZUPG010000145.1:0-5345 GCA_964622085.1 uncultured Pirellulales bacterium
TGTACAGGTGCATCAGAGAGTTGACTTCATCTTTGGGTCTCTTCCAGTTTTCTATACTAAAAGAGTATAAGGTCAGAGACTCGATGCCAAAATCGACACAGCATTGAGCTATTTTCTCGACTGTCTTTCCGCCCTGGTGATGCCCTTCAACTCGTGGCAGGCCTTTTCTCCGCGCCCATCGGCCATTGCCGTCCATAATTATTGCGATGTGACGGGGCATTTGCTCGGTCTTTAGGCAGAGACGTTTAGCGGTCTTTTTAAGTTTTTCTTCGAAACTTTCCATAGTGTACAGCTATCTTCTGACTTCTGTCCCTTCGACTTCGCTCAGGGCAGGATTCTGAAGTTATCTAAATATCGTTTGGGTTCGTTCCGGCCCAACCCCGATAATCGTGACAGGTTTTTTGACCATATCCTCAATAAGGCAAATAAAGTTTTGGGCATCGGCAGGCAAATCATGAAAATCATTTATTTTAGTTATATCAACATCCCAGCCGGGGACGGTTTCATAAATGGCTCCCGCCTGTGAGAGTCTGGTTATGTTAGCAGGGAAGAAGGTAGTTTCTTTTCCGTTAATTTTATACGCCCTGCAAATATTTATTTCCTTCAGGCCGGCGAGTGTGTCGAGGTGCATCAATGCTACCGAATCAATAGAGCCGATAGTTACTGCGTAGGAAACTGCTACGGCATCGAACCAGCCGCATCGTCGGGGTCGGCCAGTGGTAGTGCCATATTCCTGTCCTTTATCACGAATATATTGGCCGATTTCGTTATCCTGCTCGGTAGGAAACGGTCCCGCCCCAACCCTCGTTGTGTAGGCCTTGGCTACACCGACAAATTTGTCAACCATCTTGGCTGGTATGCCGGAGCCGGCCGGCATGCCAAGTGAGCTTGAGTTTGAGCTGGTTACATACGGAAAAGTGCCGTGGTCAAGGTCCAATAGCGTTCCCTGGGCACCTTCAAAAAGAATAGATTTACCTTCGACAATTGACCTGTGCAAATATTCGGTCGTATCAGTCATAAACGGCAGGAGCTTATCGGCATAAGATTTACACTTTTCGAAGATTTCGTCGGCACTTATCGGCTCAGCATTATAAAGAGCTGCAAAAACTTTGTTTTTGTATTCGACAATGGTTTGTAGCTTATCTTTGAGCTTTTCGAGATTGCTGAAATCGGACATGCGGACGGCGTAGCTTCTGCCGACCTTATCTGCATAACAAGGACCAATACCTCGAATAGTCGTACCAAGTTTGTTTTTGCCGAGCGATTCTTCGCGTAATTGGTCTTCTTTTTTATGATAATCCAGGACTATATGGGCATTTTCACTTATAAAGAGCCGTTCCGTTAGCGTAATACTTTTTTGACAGAGCGCTTCAATTTCCTTTATCAGCGTATCCGGGTCAACCACCACGGCATTAGTAATCACACAGACCGTATCTGGCCGAACCGAACCACTGGGCAAAAGGTGTAAAGCAAACCTGTTATCACCTATAATAACGGTATGTCCGGCATTCGCACCGCCGCTGTACCTGACAACAATATCGTGCTGCCCAGCAAAAATATCAACGACCTTGCCTTTGCCCTCGTCACCCCACTGCAATCCAACAACGCAGGTATTCATCTGTACTTGTCCTCTATTATGTTGTTAAAAATCACAAAGATAAACCGCAACAGCTTCGTTATGTAGCATATTGCGGTCCAATAGCGAATTGAATTTTAGATTTCTTTTCGATAGTTTTCAACTAATTTTTGCTACCAGATGGTCCAAAACAGCTCTTATATTATCGTACGTTTTATCACTTATTTTGCGATTGATTTCTCTGCCGGCCTTATCTTTGTACGTGATGATAAAGTTACCCTTTGAGCTAAAGCTGGTTTTGTCTATTTTTTGTATGGAATCGTACGCAATTTTTTCCTTCGGGCTAACAACAAGGTCATTTTCATTAGCGATAAGTTTCTTATTTCTTATTACAAACAGGTACACACCCAAAAGCACCACAGCCCCACCAAAGAAATACGGCGCCTTCCGATTAAAAACCAAGTATGGCTTCGGACTGCCGTCGGGATTTTTATGCTCTTTTATCCAGTCTTCGTTGAAATAGCCGTCATAAGCGCACCAAATTGAAAGGGCAATACAAACAATGATATAGATTTTCAGATTTGTCCTTTTGAATTTACTTATCGGTGCTTCTATAGCCATTTCAGGTTCCTTTCTCCCACACCATAACACGGCCCTGGCCGTGTTATCACGGGCCGGAAGCCCGTGATACAGATGCGCGTGGGGCCTACATTATTTTTTTCTGTGCGATTATCCCGCTTAAAGGCATAACAAAGTTTGGTATTATCTTCTCAGCCATTAATTCCTGAGCCAGATGGCACTGGTATTCAAAAGATTTTAGTGCGTCAAATTTTTCGGTAGTTGTGGGGTACTGACGGACTGTAAAAGACAAACTTATGGCCTCATCTGAACCGTGTTTTTGCTTTCCGCCATAATAGACCCCTGTCTTCGACTCTACGCTGATTCTGACCTGAGTATTACTATCCTCCGACAACGCCACGACGAACGCAGGTGAGAATCCAACAGCTCTGGAACCAGGCAAATCCAGAAGGCAATTAAAGGGGCTTTGTGACAATAGTGCCTCTGCGATAACCTCATCATGGCTGCCCATATAATCGAAATCCATAGCGAAAGTAACATCCAGCGAAGCTATGTCAAGATGGCTTACACTGAGCATATAAGGAACAAGTTCGAGTACAAATCTATCCTGGCAGAAGGCCTCTTCGAAGTTTGAGGGATTAACAGCTCCAGAGCCGATACGGTCTATTTCGAGAGCAATCCAGCGGTATCGGCCGAGATAAAGGTCTTCTTCCAGGCAGTACTCGTTATTCTCGCGTCGGTAGAAGCGACCCATAGAAGGAAATTGCTTTTGTATTCGCTCAAAAAAGGCCAGAATGGTATCGCGCTGCACCGGAAGGTCCAACTCGGTATTGATATACATATCGAGATAAAAATCATCGCACAGCGAACTGTAACTATTTAGCGCCATTTGGAAATACCCTCCAAAAGGACTCCGGGAACACATCCCTGCGCCTTTATCAAAAGAATTTGAACTTTAAAAAAATCATACATAGCCAATCAAGAGTTTATCCGGGTCCCTTTTTTGCGCTTCCGCACCAACTGAGCTTAGGCCAATGCCTATTTGTGTGGGACAAAACGGGCTCCTTATCTAAATACTCAGTTTTCCAGATTTGTTCAGTTAAAATACTCAGTTCTTCGTCGTAGCTCTTTAGTATCTCAAAATATCCATCAGATTCAAGGGCTTCTTTGGCTTTTTTGTCTTCGGGCTTTACATCTTGTGGCAAAACCGAATTTCTGAAAATCTCGTAATGGTCTCTTATAGAGCAGGGCATTAGCCAATTATTCGGATTTTTCCAATTGTCAAAGCCATATTCTCTCTGCCATCTCCTGCCATTTTCCATAAAGTCAGAAAACAGAGCGTCAGTCAGTATTTTGCCATTGTTGTATAAATCATAAATATTATCAACATAGTAAGGTATGAAGGCACAGGGCGTTACATTGCCATGCCAGTCTATATAGCAGTAACCGCCGCTTCTGCCGTAAGCGATGCATCCTCTGGTGAGCACACCACTGTTCCAGAAATCAGCCAGACAACACTTCTTTTCGCCAAGCAGTTTCTCCCATTTTCTATATAACGCCAGTCTTTTCTCCGGCGTAACCATTAAGTCCATCTCGTCTTTACCTCTACCGATGGGCATCAGCTGGAACTGCCACATATAACAGGCGCCTTGCTCTTCAAAATAGAAATCGTAGAATTCATCTGTCAGCATTATATCTACATTTTTACTTGTAGCCGTGGCTGAAATACCGAAAGGAACGCCGGCCTGCCTCAAACATTCGAAGGCCCTGAGGATTTTTTTGTGTGTGCCTGGACCTCTTCTCTCGTCGGTTTCTTTCTCAAAGCCTTCGACCGAGATTGCAGGCGTAACATTCGCCGATTTTGCAAGACATTGGGCAACCTCTTCGTTGATAAGCGTGCCGTTAGTATATACCAAAAAGAGCATATCATTGTACTTCCGGTAAATATCCAGGAGGGTTTTACCTTCACTTTCATACATAAATGGCTCACCCCCGCTGATAGTTATAAACCTGCTGCCCCAGCAGTCGTGCACCTCACTGACTACTCTATCTACATAAGAATAGGGTATCGTGGCGTGGGTATTTGCTGTCGAAGACGCATAACAGCCGACGCAATGCAGATTGCATTTCTGCGTAGGAGAGAAAACGATGAAACTTGGCGGCGGTTCGCCATATTTTTGTGTGAATTTTTCAACGGCCTCCTCGTAACCTTGGTCTCCTTCCATAAGATTATTCTCAACAAGCACATCAATGATTTTTCTTGTAATTTCAGGTGAGACATAGGCCTTATCTACATTTCTCATCACACAATGCAGCATTGCCGATAAGAACTGGTATCTTTTTACCTGCACTTGTTGCAAATCTTCTGAATCATCGCTGACAACACTTTTATAGATATAATCGTCGATTTTTTTGGCCAGTAGTTTCCTAAGGTGCTTATGATTTACCATCTTGTTTAGTGTTGCTGATACAACTTGCTGATTCATTTTTGACATCCTTGTTCTATATCAAGGCCATTAACATGATGATTTGCTCGAAAAACTCTTCAGCAAACAAGAATCACCCGCGTAAGCTTCATTTTATCTCGGAAGATAGATTAGCACAAAACAAGCCAAATTATAACTATAAATCCGAAAAAATTAAGTTTTTTTACTTAGCCCCCCAATTTATTAGAGGGTTCTTCCATTTTTAATTTCTAATCTATCACTTATTCTCTTAATATACTGCTATGCTGAAAAAAGGGCTTATCCAGATTTACACCGGCGACGGCAAAGGAAAGACCACCGCCGCATTTGGCCTGGCTCTGCGTGCAGCCGGACAGGGTAATAAGGTCATCGTCTATCAATTCCTCAAGCCACCATCCATTGATATCGGCGAGCGATTTGCCCTGCAGCTGGGTGCTGTCAAAATAAGGGTTGAAGCACTTGACGTTGAATGGGATATGGCCAAATCTTTCGATGATAAACAGAAAGTAGCCCAAGCCAGGACTGCGATTAGCGAAGCTCTTGAACGGCTGGCTCAGACCGCAGAGAAAAAATTTTACGACGTGTTAATACTTGATGAGATTGTATTTTGCCTTTCGAAAGGCCTGGCCAAATTAGATGATATAAAGGACCTTATAAACAGAAAGGACCCATCTGTGGAAATTGTTCTAACCGGACGAGGCGCAACTAAGGAACTGATAGAAATG
>CAZUPG010000146.1:0-5338 GCA_964622085.1 uncultured Pirellulales bacterium
GAACATAAGTCCCTGGTCGCCGGCACCTTGTTCTTTGTGCAGGCCGGTGCCTTCGTTTACGCCCCGTGAGATATCAGGACTTTGCTTGTCGAGTGTGACCATAACGTTGCAGTTTTCATAATCGAAGCCCATCACAGGGTCGGTATAGCCGATTTCTTTTATGGTGTTGCGAACAACCGTTGGTATGTCCACCACCGCTTTTGTTGTAATTTCGCCGGCGACTATAACCAGGCCGGTCGTTACCATTGTTTCGCAGGCGACCCTGCTTTTAGGGTCTTGTGCGAGCATTGCATCAAGGACTGCATCAGAAATGTGGTCGGCCACTTTGTCAGGATGGCCCATTGTTACGGACTCGCTGGTGAAGAGATACTTGCCTGTGTCACGATGAGGATTGCTACGGGAAGATTTTTTTACCATTTGTGATTTATCCTTTTAATAGTTCAGTGTTCGTAGTTCATCGCTTGTATATTATGAACCATCGTTGATTGTCCAATCATAATTTAAGTATTTTACGGTATAGTTTTTCAGTTCGAGAAAGGATACATCCCTCCTGGGGACATAATTAATAATGAAGTTCAAAACGGCTCGGACTGCCGGCTCCTGGTCCTTGAATTTTTTGTTCGTGCCATACTTGTTGAGAAAATATTGTCCATACCAGGTTGGTTTAAGTATAGCAGACAAATAAACGATTGTTTTCTCTCTATCTATTTTGAATACACGTGGGCTGGACAGAAATTTTTTACTCTGCTTGTCTAACTGTTTGTTTAGTTTGTGTCCACAGTATGGCTCGTTACGCAAGGACGGGCTGGAAACACTTGCGTGGCTTATGGCCAAGAATGCTCTCGGCTCATCAAGCTCTTTGCAGAAAAACCGCCGCTCAATTTCTGAAAGCGTAAATTCCTCGTCCATTACAATAAATTTACTTTTCCAAATTCCACCAATTTTTTTGTCAATATGCCTGATACTATAAGGCCCCCATAAAATGCGGAGTATTCGTGTTGACTCGATAGGGTAATTGTCAGCAATTATCTTGAGCATTTTTATGTTGTGTGCGTTAATCCAGAAGGCGATTTTGTCCTCTTCGGGCCAGGACTTATATTCTTTCGGGTCAAGCTCAGCAAATTCATCAAGGAGCTTGCTCAGCTCATATCTTTTTCGCCTTAGCTCGTTATAGTTTACCATGCCCTCATCGTCGACAAAGTTATTTAAGATACCGGCACATTTGCTGTGAAAAGAAACTTTTGTGGCGGGTTTGACTTTATTAGGTTCGGTGCTTTGTAGTTCCGCCTCAGCAGGACCAATCTCATCAGGTTCAACCTGATTAGGTTCGGGCCTAGGAGGCTCAATTTTCGGTGGTTCAACCTTTGGTGGTTCTAGTTTCAGGATTTCGGTCTTTTGAGGCTGGACCTGCGGTAGTTCGACAGTCTCTGGCTTGCAGCCTACAAAGAGCATCAATACCGTCAGCAAGGTTATGAGAATAACGAGATGTTTAGCCATTTTCAACCTTTGGATAGATGATTGTTTTATTCTTCAATTATTAAAATCGCTCAATTTACATTAGTATCGTCAGTTATTCAACACACAGTGGTATCATAACTGTATTTATCATATTTTTACAGAGAAATCTTAATTTTAGAGAAAGCGTTTTACGGAAAAAACATGGCGAAAAAGTTTTTAGTTCACGAACTTGACAAAAGCCATTTATGAAGTTAAGATAGATAAAATTGGGCGTAGTTCGACTGTCTTGCCCTCGACAAGGACATTCGGCTGAGTTCAGTCGAAGCCCTCGGGCCGTGAGACTGTCGAACGGAGTTCACTGCCGAAGGGCAGGTATGAGCTTTGGAATGAATGTACCACGGCCATCTCTTCGACTGCGCTCAGGACAGGCTTGGACGTGGCACGTGGAGTTTTTCTATCGGACGCTGGTGAAATGAAGCTAAAACGGCTGTTTTTAGTTGTTCTGCTGGCATTGTATCACGGGCTTCCAGCCCGTGATACCACGGCCAAGATGGCCGTGGTACGTATGGATTCAGGCGCAGAGGCCGTTGATACGAGGCAGATTGATGCGGTACTCAAGAAGGTGGTGCTTAACAACGATGATTTGAAGATTATTGACGAATTTATGGGTGAAGCGGTGCGAGAATTGGTCCAGACCAAAAACCTTTCGGACATCGCAAAGAACCGCACAGTCATCCTCATTAGACAAAGCGAGCAAGGCCAGTACGCTCAACAATTTTCTGAATCGGCCCATAAACATATCTATTCAGGTCTTCAAGAGGCATCAGAATTTATCCGCCAGACGGACGGCGGATTAACACCGGAAGGCAGAAAAGTTGTAGTTACGGTCAACCTTCTGATTCTAATAGATGAATTGGAAGACCCACGATTGGCAGATTTGGCTATTAGTAAACTAACAGATAAGAGCATGGTTGTGCGGTACTGGGCGGTCCACTGTATAACTACGCCGAGTATTATAAAAAAATTGAATTCCGGGGGAGCATCTAATTTGGAACTGGCACGCAGTATCGCAACGAAACTTAGCAAGCTGGTCGAAAGCAGCAGCCCTGAGATAATAGCTTTGATTGCTAAATTTGCTGCTAATGTGGAGGTTCAAGAAGCGGAGGATTTGCTGCTGCAAATAGCTGATATTCGGATTAAAAAATACGCTGACTGGAGCGTGAAATATGAGCTTCTGGACGATGTTATCTTGAAATCGCTCACCGCTAAGATCGCTAATATAGCTTCGGCGTATCACGGGCTTCCAGCCCGTGATACCACGGCCAAGATGGCCGTGGTACAAGCTGATATTGCCAGCCGTTTCGGACAATTGTATTCTTACGTGATACAAAGATACATCAAGAGCAAATCTTTTTTAAGCGATGACCAGAAATATCAGTTAGTTTCGATAATGGTCGAGACAGAGGATAAGTGCATTAGCAAGCTCTTGGGCAGAACACAAACGGGGATAAAAAGAGCAATTGAAACTGATGATACAATAGCTCTTTTGCGCGAGCACGATAAGTTGCTCGGGTGTAAAACGGCAGCGGGGCAACTGCCGTTGAAACTCGAGTTTGAATATGGCAGTACCGGTGGCAGCCAAACTGCACCAGTTTCTCTGCCAGAGCCACCATAGTATCACGGGCTTCCAGCCCGTGATACCACGGCCAAGATGGCCGTGGTACAGCAATGGTGCGGTTACCAAACACCGGAGGTTTGGTTTTATGAATAGGCATAGGGGCGTCTTCACGTTTTTCCTCTTTCTATTGCTGTCAATTATTATCCTGCTGCAATTTCTTTCGATGCTCCAATCGGACCGATTTTACGAGAGTCTTAATCGCCTTGATGAGATTTTTGAAAGCGGCGGTGTGCCCGAAGTAAGCAAAGGTAAACCAGAGGTATCAGGCGTGGTCGATGGAGAATATCCCGGAGATGAGGGTGATTGGCTGATATGGGCGTTTCGGGTCGAGCCGAAGACCCTGAATCAGATTAATGTTGACAATGATATTTATTCAAGATGGATTACAACTCCACAGATTTTCGAGCCACTGATGGTTTACGATTTCGATAATGTTACGCTCAAACCATTGCTGGCGGAAAGCTATGAGATTTCTGATGACGGCCTTGAGATAACATTTCGGCTGAGGGAAAACATATACTTCTCAGATGGAGTACCCGTTACCGCAGACGATGTAATATTTACGTATGAGTCAATCACCAACCCTGAAGTTGATGCAGCAACTATCGCCAATATGTATGTGGACGTTGATAGGGTTGTTAAGGTTAATGAGCGTGTGGTGAAGTTTTTTATGAAGAGGCCTTATTTTAAGGTGCTTGAGATTTTGTCCTTTTGGGATGTTGGCATATATCCTAAACATATATATGATTTTGAAGATGTGCAGCAATTCAATAAGCGCGTGTCGGAGCCGGTAGGCAGCGGGCCTTATATGCTCGAGAAATGGGATGTCGGTCAGCAAATTGTCCTGCGGCGTAATGAGAATTATTGGGGTCCCAAGCCGAAACTGAAAAAAGTTATCTATAAATTCATTTCCAATCCGATTGCGGCTGTCCAGGCGTTACGCTCACACGAAGTTGACATTATTATACCCGAACCGGACCAGTTTTCAGACCTGGCCAACGATGCCGAGTTCAAAAAAGAATTTGACTGCGTTGCGTACTGGAATCCCGGCGTTCCATTTTATTATATCGGCTGGAATCAGGACACACCTTTTTTCGGTGATAAGCGTGTTCGTTTAGCAATGACGCATATTGTTAATCGCGAGGAGATAATATCAAAGCTTTTGAAGGGACACGCCGAGATGGTTACCGGGCCATACTATATCAAAGGCCCTCAGAATGACCCGGATATTAAGCCCTGGCCCTATGATTTGGACAGGGCGAGAGAATTGCTCGACGAAGCGGGGTGGGTCGACAGAGACGGTGATGGGTTGAGAGATAAGGACGGAGTGGCTTTTCGATTTGAGTTTATGTATTCGACTGCTTCGGCTCTGTATGAGAGGTTAGTGAAGTTGCTGAAGGACGAGGCGGAGAGGGTGGGAATCGAGATGATTGCCGAGCCGTACGAGTGGTCGGTTCTTTTGCCTCGGCTGAGCGACAGGAAGTTTGAGGCGATGGTTATGGGCTGGGGAGGCGATATAATTGAAGATAATTACCAGGTGTTTCACTCATCACAGATTGGCAATCGGGGCTCGAATTACGTTGGTTTTGACAGTGCAGAAGCGGACAGGTTGCTTGAAGAAATAAGACGCACAATGGACGAGCAAGAAAGAAACAAGCTTTGCCACAAACTTCACAGGATTCTTCATAAAGAACAGCCCTATACATTTTTGTTTACTCGGCCGACCTTTCGCATTGTTGATAAACGCTTCAAAAACGTTAAGATTCATAACTTAGGGCTTAATTATCTCGAGTGGTATGTCCCAAAGGAAAAGCAGAGGTATAAATGAGATTGTAGGGCGGGGCTTGCCCCGCCGAGATAATAAGCAGAGGTATAAAAAGAAGACAGAAATCAGAAGACAGAGTACTCGCATGTCATTGCGGGCGAGGCGAAGCCGAGCGCGGCAATCTCCGGCTTACGAACAATTGAGATTGCCACGGCCTTTCAGGCCTCGCAATGACGATCAGGTGTTTTACTATGAATGGCCGTTCGGGATTGGTGGCGTTGCTTCTTTTTGTCTTATTGGCAGTAATGATAGTTTTGCAGCTTCTGTCGATGGTGCAGGCAGACAGATTGTATGAGCGTCTAAGCCTCCTCATAAACAGGTGGGAGGCCGATAGGGCTACGAGGGTCGCCAGAGAGAAAGTGAGCTCGGCTGATTTG
>CAZUPG010000147.1:0-5302 GCA_964622085.1 uncultured Pirellulales bacterium
TTGCAGGAGTTACGACCATAAACTCATAGGCAGCAATTCTTCCTCTGCCGGTAGCTAAAGGACATAAGGCCTGACTCAAGACCGCTATCAAATTACTGCTTAACTGAATGCGAATTTGCTCCTGTTGGTTTATAGGAAAGACGTCGATCATTCTGGTAATTGTTCCTGCAGCGCTTGTTGTATGGATCGTGCTAAAGACGAGGTGGCCTGTTTCTGCAGCCCTAACGGCTGATTCAATGGTCTCCAAATCCCGCAATTCGCCGACGAGAATTACGTCAGGGTCCATTCTTAGGATACGTCTTAAGGCCTCACCAAAGCTCGGAACATCAACACCGACTTCCCGCTGATTAATAATAGATTTTTTATGCGGATGATAATATTCTATCGGTTCTTCAATGGTTATAATATGGCGGTCGAAGTTTTCGTTAATATAATTTATCATACATGCCAAGGTGCTGGTTTTCCCACATCCGGTTGGCCCTGTAACCAGGAACATTCCTCTTGGCCTACGGCACAAGGCAGCACAAATCTTGGGCAGACCTATTTCCTCGAAGGTCATAATTTTGCTTGGTATGAGACGTAAGACCAGCGTGATATTGCCTTTTTGTCGGAATATAGAGACACGAAACCTCCCTTGGTTGCCAAATGCAAAACCGAAGTCGGTTCCGCCTTCTTCCTGGAGCTCCTGCTGGTTTCGGTCGGGGGTGATGCTTTTCATTAAAGCTGTGGTATCATCAGGTTCGAGAACCTTGGTTTCCAGAGACCTGAGCCGGCCATCGATTCTCAAAACCGGTGGCCTGCCTACAGTAAGATGTATATCTGAGGCACCCTGTGTAACACAGGCCTGGAGTAATCTGTCCATATTAACTGTTGCCATTTAAGAACCCTCAATAACTATTTGTTTATTCTGCTGAAACCTTTTCTATTTCCGTCTGCGTTATTCTTATAATTTCCTCCGGTGTGGTTATTCCATTGAATACTTTGACCCTCCCGTCATCTCTTAATGTTTTCATTCCGCCTGCCTGGGCTGCCTTTCTCAATTCGCCGGTAGGTGCCTTTCTAAAAGCCAGATCTCTGATTTCGTTGTTCATTTCAAACATCTCAAATATAGCGATTCGTCCTTTGTAGCCGGTATGCTGGCAGTGAGAACATCCAGCCCCTTTGTAGATGGGGCGCTTTTCAATATCTTCGGGGCTAATATCGAGCAATCGCATTTGGTGTGGGTCTGGATTTTTATCAACTACTTTGCACTTACTGCAGATGACTCTCACAAGCCGCTGGGCCATAATGGCCTGTATTGAGCTTGCCACGAGAAAGGGTTTGACGCCCATATCTATCAGACGTGCAATTGCGCTTGGTGCATCATTGGTGTGCAAAGTGCTGAAAACCAGATGGCCTGTAAGGGCTGCCTGAATTGCGATATCTGCGACCTCGCCATCTCGAATTTCGCCGATGAGTATGATATTAGGGGCCTGCCGGAGCATTGCTCTGAGAATTTTTGAAAATGTCAGATCAATTTCTTCTCTGACCTGACATTGATTCATTCCGTCAAAGTTATATTCCACAGGGTCCTCAGCGGTAAGGATTTTTTTGTCCGGCTTGTTAAGTGCCTGCAATGCTGCGTACAAAGTTGTTGTCTTGCCACTACCGGTGGGTCCTGTAACCAAAAAGATACCATTGGGTCTTTTGATTATCTGCTGAAATTTCTCATAATTGTCCTGCTCAAAACCGAGCGATTCGATGCCGACATTTACCGCATCCGGCCGTAGAATACGCAATACCACGCTTTCTCCATGGTAGCCTGGTAGAGCCGAGACACGAAAATCGATGTCTTGGCCCCCGATAACGCGTTTAATTCGACCGTCCTGAGGCAATCTTTTTTCGGCAATATCCATACCGGATAGAATTTTCAGTCGCGTAATCAACTGGGCCTGCATATTCTTGGGGATGTTATCTTTTTCTATGCAGACACCATCGACACGATATCGTATGCGTACTCTGTCGGCCATGGGCTCAAAGTGTATATCGCTGGCCCGCATATAATAGGCATTATCTATTATCAGGTTT
The DNA here is from genome assembly GCA_964622085.1 of uncultured Pirellulales bacterium. Taxonomy (GTDB): domain Bacteria; phylum Planctomycetota; class Phycisphaerae; order Sedimentisphaerales; family Anaerobacaceae; genus CAZBWE01. The sequence goes on from CAZUPG010000147.1 coordinate 2,068, forward strand.
ACCAGTTTGATAATGGGGCCTTCCTGGTCACCGCCTTCGGCCTGGGCGCGGAGCGTTTCTGCTTGTAACTCGTGACCTACCTCAGCAAGCTCAGCAGCAGTTGCATCGATACTGTGTCTTAGGCGGTCGTCTTCATGGTTTTCTACTTTGTCGTACGAGTTCTGTATATAGGAACGAATCTTTTCGGGATTTGCAAGGTAACACTCCAGCTCGGTATTCAAACGAAACCTAATGGCATCCATCATGTCCAAGTCCATTGGGTCGCTGATAATAACTTTCAATTTGCCATTATTCATACCCAGAGGCAAGACATTGTGCTTTTTTATAAGGTCCTCCGGGATAAGGTCCATTGCGTCGGATGGAATGTTAGTTTTATCCAGGTTTACGTACTTCAGGCCAAATTGTTTTGCGATTGCCTTGGTAAGGGTATCTTCATTTATCAGGCCCAGCTCAACTAATACCTCTCCGAGCCGTTTCTTCTTGGCCTTTGATGTTTTTATAGCATCGATGAGGGCCTGCTTTTTAACCAGGCCGGCTTTGTAAAGAATTTCGCCTAAATGTTTGCGAGATTTAGCCATATTAACCGTGCATTTTGTTAATTTCAGTACAGCTTATTATAACATAATCAACCCAGCCAGTCAACTCTTCAAGCTTAATCGGAGCATGTTTAGGGCTGTTTGAGCTGCTCGAAACCGTATGGAATCTCTACCACCAGAAAAAATGTAGCGTTGGGTATCGCAGCCGGTATCGGAATCTACACTAATGTATACTAAGCCAACCGGTTTCTGTTTGTTTGCTCCGGTTGGGCCGGCTATGCCGGTTATGGCGATTGCAAAATCTGTTGCAGCTTTTTTCCTCGCACATTGAGCCATTGCCTGAGCGACCTGCTCACTGACGGCTCCATATTTTTCAATCAAATCAGCTGGCACGCCGAGTTCGACGGTCTTGGCAGCATTGCTATAGCTAACCCAGCCGCATGTGAAATACCTGCTTGCTCCGTGAGTATCGGTCAGCAGCTTCGCTAAAGTGCCGCCTGTGCAGGATTCAGCTGCGGCAAGGGTCTTTTTCTGCTGGGCTAATTTCTCACCCACCACCTCAGATAAGGTCTGTTCACCCGTACCGTAAATTAGCTCTCCAAGTTTATCCCGCAGCGATTTTTCGTCCTTTTCAGCCAGTTGTTGGGCCTTTTGCTGTTCGTCTGCGGTAGCGATGATTGTTAGTGTAATTACACCGCAATCTACAGTACAATTTATAAGAGGATTCCTGCCTCGTTGCATAAGTGGACCGAGTAATTCGGCGATGTTCGATTCACCTGTACCGAAACATTTTAGTTTTCGTATCACGACTGCCTGGCCGGTAGAAAGTTTTTTTAGCTCTGGCAGAACGGTTTCTTCAAACATCTGCTACATCTCCGATGGCACGCCGGGTAGGGCAACAAGTCGGGGCGGTTCGCGACCCGCCCTTACCCTGGCCATAATTCCCGGCGCTGTTCCGCGATTGTTGGTGATGGCTTTTGTACCTGCTGGTATATACGCCTGGACTTTATTATTTTCAGGCATTTGGCGTTCTCGGCTGGCAAAGAAATCCTGTATTTTTTGCAGAAGCTCATCTTGCAATTGCAATTCTTTATTTAAGAACTTCGCCATCGCCTGGCGGGTCAAATCATCATCGGTCGGGCCCAGTCCGCCGGTTGACAATACAACATCAGCATCGTTACTTGCTAATTTCAATGCTCGGACAATTGCATCAATATCATCACCAATGGTATAGGAACTTACAACAGGTATGCCAATACTAAATAATCTTTCACCTAAGTATGCAGTGTTGGTGCTTACGGTTTGACCGTTAAGAAGCTCATTGCCGATACTGATAATACTTGCCCGCCGCGGCGGGCTTGCCTTTTTCATAAAGGCCGATTTTAATCCCAGATTCAGCCGCAAACAAGAAAAAATCCCTTCTTGCCATTGCAGAGCAAGCGGAGTGTGTCTTCTATCTATGTTCTTGGGATGGTGAGTACTGACGAACTGAGGGGCGGCCCACTTCTTTTTGATGTATTTTATAATAAATTATTAAAAAATGGGTCTGAATGAAGTTCATTCAGACCCATTGGTTATCTGCCTAACCAGGTAAGAGAGGTATCAATTCTCCTATCAATGTTTCTACCTTTTTCTGAGAAGGATGCTCAATCGTTACCTGAGTCATCCCTGAGAGAGTTTCAACTGTAATCGTAATGTTTTGAGGCAGTTTTGACAATATTGCCATCCAAGTTGCACCAATACCACTGACAATCCCTCCTATTATAGCGAAAATTCCACACCATTTCGTAAGCAAAGCACGCTGATTTGCTTGTGACGACAAATTGAGCATAGGAGCAAATATACCTCTCTGTGCCGGAGTAAGAGAAGAAGAGCCCCAGAATGATTTCGAGGAATTCAAGATATCATTTCCCCTTACGATATAAAAAATACCGATGCCGATGAGCAATCCTCCTATTACACACAACATAGCCAGGGACCAATCAGGATACTTTTCCTTAGCTGGTTCAAAGGTTATCCAATCCGAACTCTGAGATTGAACCTTGTAGTTCTTTGAAGAAGAAAAAAATTTTACCGCTGTGCTAATTACCTTGTCAGATGAGAACTTCGTCTCAAAACTGAAACTCGAGGTCTTTTTCGACGCATTATTCATTGTCTTATCCTCCTTTCCTTTTCCGTTATTTTGGCCAATTTATTCATTCTTATCATTTAATGATATGTTCTTTATACTTTTCACGTGCATTTTGCTCTGATGATTGAATATACTTCCACGACTTTACGACAAGAACTGGCGTCAAGTCTCCATATTCTTCTTTCAGTTTAATTGTTCCTGTAGCTCTAACCATTCTATCACTTTCAGGTGGCGAAATCTCATACTTTGCGCTTATTACTCCAGCCTTCTTATTACCTGAACTTCTTTCTAACCCTGCCGCTGCTATTGTTGTTCCAATCCACCTTGAGGAACCGTGAATGCTACTAATAAAATTAAACTCTTCAGGACGAACGTATACCGGCGGCAATCCTCTTTGTAGCGGTGGTAATCCTCGCCTTCTCTCATATTCTTCTTCTGCCTTTGCTTTCTTTACTTCATATTCCTTAATCTCAAAAAGATTGTGTATTGCCCACCCTTCAATAGTAACTTCTTTCCCAACATACTTTTCTGGGTTTGTTAGAATATACCCAATTTCGGTTTTTCCACA
>CAZUPG010000148.1:0-5293 GCA_964622085.1 uncultured Pirellulales bacterium
TCGACAATCTTGAATTTATAGCCGGGTTTAATAAATAGACTTGTTGCACCCGTGGTAGCTTTGACCTGTGAACCGATTGTAATCGTCTCGAGAGTTCGGGCTGAGGTTGTGCCGACAGCTATTATTCTGCTGCCTTTGCCTTTCGCTGCATTTATTATCCGAGCATTTTCCCGGTCGATGCTAAATCGTTCCTGATGTATATGGTGGTCTTCAAGATTTTCAGCTGTTATCGGTTTAAATGTTCCTTCCCCTACGTGCAATGTTAAATATGCGAAGCAGATACCAGCCTTTTTCAATTGCTCAATTAGCTGATTTGTAAAATGTAGACCGGCTGTGGGCGCTGCAACAGCACCGGGTTTGCGAGCGTAAACAGTTTGATAGCGTTTTTTATCCATTGCTGCTGCTTTGAGGTCATCATCTCGTTTGATATATGGCGGTAGGGGCGGAAAGCCAATTCTATCAAGGATAGATTCTGCATCGCCATCAGCATCTACCTTCAACCGGCATTTACCCCCATCTATCCTTTCGAGTACCATCACTGTGCAAAAATTCTGCTTTTGTTTGTCCGTAAGGTACAACTTTTCGCCAGGTTTTATTTTACGTGCTCCTTTTAACATTACATCCCATAGACCAGCGGCGCTCTCGGCCAGAAACAATCCTTTGAGCTTGCCGCCGCTGCGGCGCCGTGCGAAAAAACAGGCAGGTAAAACTTTTGCATCGTTAAGAACCAGGCAATCGCCGGTGGATAAAAAATCACCGAGCCGGCTAAATCGGCTGTCGATAATCTCGCCGTCAGAACGATTGAAAACCAGCAATCGCGAATCGCTTCGGGCGGAAAGGGGTTTTTGAGCAATCAACTCAGAGAGCAGACAGTAGTTTAGCATATCTGTCTTCATAGCCAAACATTATCAGACGCACAAAGAAATGACAAAAAAAATTTAGGCCAATAATAAACTAATTCAAGGGCTTTTATTGCGATACAGAATTTCCCACAGAAGTGGCTCAATACAACAGACGATACTGATATTGAAGATTCAACTTCTGATAGCAGTTTTCCAAAGGTTAAGATAATGGCTTCGAGAAGGTATTTTGAACAGACGGCAACTTCAATTGCTGCTTTAGGCAGGAACGAGCTTACCAGACGCATTAAGAATTTTAGAGGCCGATTTAAGTTGGATTTTACCGAAGATTATCTTAACAATATCAGTGTTGACAGATTAAAACATATCCTTTTAGCCGCACTAATAAACGCCAAGCCGTACGATTAAAAAAGCTTTTTATGCTCGCAGTTAGTAGTTTGTCAGGATTGAATCTGTAAGTTGTCATTCCCGCGAAAGGGCTTGTTGCCAAACAGGAGATTGCTTCGTCGCTTCGCCCCTTGGGGGCAAGCTCCTCGCAATGACGAAACATAGCATTTTCACGTCATTGCGAGGTGGCCGTGGCAATCTCAATCCCGCAAAGTGGCCTTTGGCAACAGACACGCAAACGGGAATCCGGATTTACCAAGAGTTTGGATTCTGCATCAAAGCCCGCCCTGAGCGCAGCCGAACGGGTGCGGAATGACAACCATCGAATCAAATTTGACAGACTAATAATCGCAAAAAAAAAGGCTGGAATTTTTACAACTCCAGCCTTTGTGAGACAGTTTACAAATACATTGCATACTTATGAACTACTGCCTCACTCAAACCAAGATATTAAGAAGAAAAGAACAACTCTTTTCAAATACAATTATAACTCCCTTCATAACAATTGCAAGCATTTTTTGGGATTTTTTTCAATTTTTCCAAATTTTTTGTTCAAATCCTTCCAAATTGCCCATTTTTGGCCCTTTAAGTGTCAGTTTTCAGCTTTGAGCATTGGTTGCAACGTCAATAACAAAAAAACCTGAATCCCAAAAAAATAGAGCATGTCGGCCTCGGAAACCCCAACTGGGCGAATCTTTATGATTTTTATTGTTTTGCTTCGCCACTTGCAGGAGCGACACAATAAATGTAAATAAGCGGTTCGCTGCCAGTGTTTTTTACGTCGTGCTGCGTATGCGGCGGAATATATGAAACTTTGCCCTGGCCGACCGGAAAGGATTCTTTCTCGCTAATCAGCAGTTTGCCTTGGCCAGAGAGGAAAACCAGCATTTCCTCATTCTGCTCGGTACTATGTTGGCCGCAACTCTGGCCAGGATGCAGAAAAACTCTGCCCGAGCGCATCCCGCAGGTTTGCGGATGGCCACCTAAAAGCCTTTGATATTCGCCTATTTCATTCAAATCTATGACAAGAACTTTGCCTGACGATGCCATATAATCTCCTTAAAAACAGTAATTTTAACAGCAAAAATAATATATTAAAAAATTTTACCATTTTCCATCAATTTTTTCTTGATTTAGTAACACGAATTTTGTATTTTTATGTTTAGTAGCACGATTTAAATATTCTTATGCGCAAATGTCAATAGTAAATTCCATTAATTTTGGAGGATTTGGTTATGAATAGAACAATTGTTTTAGTGGGAATTCTGGCTTTGACCTTTGTTGCCGCAGCAAGGGGTACCACTGTTGCCGAGGTGACCCATTGGGAGCTTCAAGCTGTTGACGAAGAGGGCACAGCCACGTATAAAGCAACTGACAAGGTTATCGTGAGGGGAATTATCCTCAATAGTCCGGAAGAGATGTTGGATCCTACGCCTGGTTATACGCCGTACTATGATCCATGGAATATGGGTGGCCAATGGCAGATTTACATTCAGGGCGAAGGTGATGACCATGCAGGCACCGCTGTCTGGATGGGCCAGAATTATGGCAACCTTCCGTGGAAAGCAGACCCCAGCCTGAGCTATACAGATGAGCAATGGCTTTCAGAGCTATGTCGCCTCAACCATGATCCCTGTACCGGTTATACGTTTACCAAGGGAGATAGAGTAAAAGTTACCGGATGGTACAAGTTTTATGGCGGCAAGACGAATATAAATGAGCAACATATGATAGACCCCAATCTTAATTTTGAGATTGAACTGCTCGATGCAGGTGTCGGACTACCTCAGGCAGAGGTAATTACGCTCGATGATGTGAAGGATAGTAGTGATGACTTTATTTTTGACCCCAACCGAGAATTTGGTTGCGAGTATTATCAGGGTCGTCTGGTACGAATCAATGATGTCAATTTTATAAGCGGCACCTGGGGTCCTTACGAAACTATGGTCATAGAAGATGCAAATGGGCTTACTTTCGAAGTGCTACTTGGTATCGGAGCTGGTTTCTCTAATCCAAATAATCTCGTTGCTCCGTTTGACGTGATTGGAATTTTTAATCAGGAGGACAGTTCGTGCCCCCATACAGCGGGTTATGAAATTTGGGTAACCAATTATGATGGCAATGGTTTTGTTCTGACCGATCGCGGATATCAGAGAGGCAATCTGCCCGGCGATATCAATACAGATTTCAAAGTCGACTTCAAAGATTTTGCTGAATTTGCAGCGGATTGGCTTAAGTGTGCTCCAGGGCTTTGCGGTTGCGACTTACCACAATAGAGCTTTGGGATAGATATTTACAGACTCTGTAAGTGTATTATGAGTTTCCATCGGGTTTTATTTTTTAAGCTTGGTGCACATCTTAAAAAATGTGCACCAGCTTATTTTCCAAGGGTATCCTGTGAGACGGGCTTTTACTCTAATTGAATTATTGCTAGTTATCGCCATTATTTCATTGCTAATGGGGATTTTGCTGCCTGCACTCGGCAGGGCTCGCGAACAGGCCAAGATTGTCGTGGTCAACGCTGAGCTTTATAATATTAGTTTGGCTCTTGAGATGTATATGCGGGACAATAATGGTAAGTGTCCGCCCACTCGGGAGGATTGCATGCAATTGGAACACTATCATCAACTACCTAAAGAATTGGTGGACGAGGGATATCTGCCTGCGCCGCCGAGCGGTACCTGGATGGCCTCAGGCATGGAAGACAGATTCAACAAGGGATATACATACAAATATTGGGGAGTCGGAGAGGTGATTTTCGACAGAAATAGAATTCATTCCTATTTGAAGGCAAAGCTCTGGATTCCTGACGGATTTCCTGATAATGAAAAGGAACATGGTAAAAAATATGATGACTCCAGAACCTCACCTGTAACATGGGTTCTTTATAGCCAAGGACCTCAATTCGACCGTGTTAAGATGGGAACTTCGCGCTATCCTGTTCCCCGGAAAACCTGGTATAATCCCAAAACACGAAGTGGCGTTATAACCCGGATGCGGCTGAAAAAAGGCCGACATATTGGTTCTTTTGAAAACTAAAAAGTAGATGCAAAACGTAAGCATAACGCACATATTAGTATTCTCAGCAGCCCTTAGTTGTATTCTAACCGGCTGTAAAAACACAGCCAGCGACCAAAACCAGCCTGAAATCGCCGTCACTAATTCATATTTGCAATGTGTGGCTAAAGACCTCTGTGAGGGTCAAAAAGAAGTTCTTTGTTTGACGCCGCCGGGTATGTGTCCGGGACATTTTGATATTTCACCGGGCCAGGTGAACGAACTTTGCAAGTGTAGGATATTGCTACGTTTTGATTTTCAAAAGGGCATTGATGAGTCCCTGTCACGAATGAAAGACAAGGGCCTAAAAATAGGCTCTGTTCGGGCTTTACCCGGTTTGTGCGTACCTGAAACTTACCTTGCCGCCTGCCAGGATGTCTGTAATGTCCTTTCGTTAGAATATCCTCAAAGAGAAGCCAAATATAAACAAAGACTAAAACTGATAGAAAAGCGTTTGGAAAATGTAAGCAAAAAGCTTCATTCAAAAATAAAGCAAGCCGGCCTGGAAAATGCCAAGGTTCTCGCATCGAACCATCAGGCGCAATTTTGTAACTGGCTCGGCTTAGAAACGATAGCCACATTTGTGGGTAGCGACACTGAAACAGTTTCGAATATTCAAAAATGCCTTGATAAAGCCAAAGAATATAACATAAGTTTTATAATAGCCAATAAACAGGAAGGCACAGCGCTTGCAGAATCTTTGGCTGAACGCATAGGAGCTAAAGTTGTAGTCTTCAGCAATTTCCCGGATGTTTACGGCAAGGCGAATAATTTTGACCGGCTTTTATTAGAAAACGTTCAGGCCCTCCTTGAGCAGGTAAACCCCGTTAGAAATTCTATAACAAGGTAGCAATAACACGATATGAGAAGAAAGATGTGAAAAAACAAAAATTTCTAATGGGGTAAATAATGGTCACCAGCGGTTTACATCTTTCAAAAACAAAAATAAAATGCGGGGGGCGTATCATTCTTAACATTGATAATCTGCA
>CAZUPG010000149.1:0-5198 GCA_964622085.1 uncultured Pirellulales bacterium
GAAATCTTTTTGTTTGCAAAGAGTCTATCTCCTCCAGTATTGGCACTATCTCTGAACCTTCTTCTTCGCGTAGGAATTCTCTATCATTACTGCTTTTAGCCTCTGCTTTCTTTTTGGCGTAGAATCTTGATATTTTATCACATTTTCTGTTTAGTTTTCTTAATTGCCAGCGATACATTTTTTATCTCCCTGCAAATCCTGTGAAAGTCTAATGCCGAATAACCAATTATCAATAATCATCTTACTGGTTTTCTTCGACACCGGTTATTGTTGCGTCGAGGCCGATGAGGATGGTTTTTACTGCAGGGTCGTTGATTATCTCGTTTTTCCTCCCGCTGGCTTTTGGTCGTTGCCTATTATTTGTCTCTGTTCCGCCTTCTGTTTTCTGACTTCTGACTTCTGTCTCTTCGACCCCTCGGCTTCGCTCGGGACAGGCTTTGCTCAGGGCAGGCTTCTGTAGTCCCTCATCCGTCGTCCCTCGTCCGTCGTCTTTTGTTTCAGTCTTTACGACGGTCAGCTCTTTTTTTTTAATGGTAGTTGCAGAGCCACCTTGCAACTGTGACAGAAGCTCGTCGACGTTTAGAAAATGTTCGCTTAAGGCAAATCTTAGCAGCAGGGCATCTAAAAGCGCTCTCGGTGTATCGCTGTTTTTAAGTTGCCATCGCAATCTTTCGAGTGCTGTAATATTATAAACAAGAGCGGCAGTATCGAATTTTTCAGCTAAATCGACGGCCCTTTTTTGCTGCTCGGCGGTCAAGGCCAGAAGCTCGCTGTCGGCTGACGTGGATTTAACCACCATCAAATCCCGCATATACTCAATCAGCGAATCAACGATCTGGACCTCGCCGACACCTGTATTGATTAAATCCTCGATAGCGGCAAGCGTTCCGGCTGCGTCGCTGTCGCCGATTCTGGCAATAAGATTATAGATTTTTTCGCTATTTGCTCTGCCTAAGTACTGCTCCAACAGCTCATCTGTCAAAGGTTCGATGCCGGTACTTATTAGTCTATCCAGCAAACTCAAGCCGTCTCTCATCGAGCCATTTGCCATCCTCGCCAGCGGCAAAAGCAAATCGTCCTCATACTTTATCTTTTCCTGCTTTAGAACGAACTTTAGCTGCTCAGTGATTTTTAAGGCGGGAATATTATTGAAATCGAATCTCTGACACCTGGATTGAATGGTCAGGATGACTTTATTCGGCTCAGTGGTGGCGAATATAAATTTAACGTGGCTGGGCGGTTCCTCCAGTGTCTTAAGCAGGGCATTGAATGCTCCCGTCGACAGCATATGCACTTCGTCAATAATGTAAATCTTGAATCTTGAGCGCGCTGGTCTGTAAATGGCGTTCTGACGCAGCTCGCGGATTTGCTCAACGCCGTTGTTTGTCGCTCCATCTATTTCGATAACGTCGATATCTTCGCCGATATTTATGGCCACGCAGCTATCGCACTTACAGCACGGCTCGGTCGTCGGCTCATCAACAGAAAGGCAGTTAAGCGATTTTGCAAGGATTCTTGCCATCGTGGTTTTACCAACGCCGCGAGTACCCGTAAATAAATAGGCGTGAGCGACCCTGCCGGTCTTTATGGCGTTCTTGAGCGTCTGGCTAATCGGCTCCTGCCCAACAATGTCATCGAACGTCTGCGACCTGTATTTTCTTGCAAGTACGGTATAACTCATTTTCAGAAGAAGGCCGGGTTTACCCACAGCACAGCCAAGCTCACGCTTATGGCTGCTCGGTTCCCCGCCTGACCAGTTTCACGGGCTCGGCTTGCATGGGACCCGGCCAAAAAAGTTGATTATTGATTATTTCGTTTTTGTTATAATACGCTGGTAAATATAGCATAACTGTTGGCAATTTTCCACAAAAACATTCTCAATCGGCAAATTTTGCCGGACCAGACTAAAACCGGCTACGTGTTCATTATTGACATCTCAGGCAAAAATGATATAAAAGGGACAACCAAAGAACGGTGGATTGCTATTTAATACTATAGGAGTCAGTAATAATGGATGCTGGGATTTTTAAGGCATACGATATAAGGGGTGTTTATCCCGACCAGTTTAACGAAGAAGATGCGTGGAAAATCGGCTGTGCCACAGCCCGATTTCTACGGTCGCTGCTTACCGGCTACAAGCGTGGCCAGAAAAACGCCCAGGCACTATGTGTCGGCCGGGATATGAGAACGCATAGTGAAGCCCTTGCTCAGGCCCTTATCGAGGGCATCACCTCTACCGGCGCAAACGTAATTGATATAGGAATGATTGATACACCCCAGATGTACTTTGCCATTAATCATCTGGGTACGTGCGGTGGTGTACAGGTGACGGCATCACATAACCCAGCCAAGTATAATGGCTTTAAGATATCTGGCCAAGATGCCAGGCCGATCGGCGCCGATACCGGCCTTAAAGATATAAAGCATATTGCAATGGCTTTGCTTCATACAAAAGGTAAAGTTACCGGCACTGTCGAAAAACGTGACTTAACCGCTGAATATAAAAACCATATCCTGAAATTTCTGAACCCCAATGTAAAAAAACTCAAAATCGACATCGATGCCTCAAATGGAATGGCGGGCAAAATCGTTCCCACTATTTTTGACGATTTACCCATTGAAATAGTCGCTCTTAATTTCGAGCATACCGGCAAATTCAAGCATGAGCCGAATCCACTCGTCGAAAAAAATCTGGCTCAGCTAAAAAGAACAGTAAAGGCAAAAAAATGCGATTTCGGCATCTGTTTCGACGGTGACGCTGACAGGTTAATTATGGTTGACGAGAAAGGTAAAACCATCAGCTGCGACCTGCTGACAGCTTTGATGGCTGCTTATTTTCTAAAACAACAGCCGAAATCAACGATTGTGTACGACTTGCGCAGCAGTTGGGTTGTTGTTGAAGAAATCCTCAAAAACGGCGGCACACCTCGCAGAGAACGTGTTGGGCACGCTTTTATAAAAAAGGCAATGCGGGATTCGCACGCCATATTCGGCGGAGAACTTTCGGGGCATTTCTATTATCGGGATAACTATTGCACGGACTCGGGTATGATTACCTTCGTGCATATACTAAACATAATCAGCGAAGCCAAGAAGCCGATAAGCGAATTAATTAAGCCATTGCGAAGATACCACAACAGCAGCGAGATAAACTTCAAAATTGAGGATAAGCAGGCCAAGATGGACGAGCTCGCCAAAAGATATAGCGACGGCCAGATTGACTATCTGGATGGTATAACCATCGGCTATAAGGACTGGTGGTTCAATTGTCGGCCGAGCAATACCGAGCCGCTGCTTAGGTTGGTTGTCGAGGCCAAGAGCAAAGAGCTGTTTGACGAGAAGCTGTCCGAAATCGAGAGCCAGCTCGGCAAGCCCATATAATAGTAACGTTACAAATTTATATTCAGCACCGCTCGTCAGGGCGGAGCCTGCTCGTCGTGGCGAAGCGCCAAGCCGTAGCCAGGCTGTAGCACGGCGTTTTACACAGGGGCTTAACCGAAAGGGAGCAAAATTATGAAAACCAAAAAGTATTATCTAATCCTGACAATCATCGTTGTCTTTTTATGTCCTTCAATATCAGTCGATGCTAAGCATATCTTAGCAGACATAGACAACTTACACGTTACTATTTTTCACACCGGCGAAGAGCCGAATGGCATTGCATGGGAAAAATTAAAAACAGAAGTAAGCAACAGACTAAACGAAGCCGGCATGAAAGTCTTTTCTCCTGAGCCGGGCGTCCTCTATAAACTACCTATCTGGCCTGAACTTAAAATTCGCGTGGATATGCTCAAGCCCGAACAATTAAGACAACATGTGTTCCATATTCAAACATTATTAGCTAAAAATATCTACGTGGAGATAGAGCCGGCACTTCGGCAGAAAGCCGATGTATGGAAAACCGAACCGGTTATGCAGGCGGTATCGGCAGAAAGTATGCCTGCCAAAGTTACCGAAGTTGTCCTGGAACAGGTTGATGGCTTTATCGCAGCTTGGCATGCAGCCAATCCAAAAGATAAGCAACCCTCGGACGCCAACAAAATAAGCATCGTCCCGAAAGAACAAATCAAGCCAGCGGCAAAACAGGCAGTAGCCGAATACAAATATGTTGCCTCGAAGAACAGCAAGGTCTTCCATAAATCCGATTGTACCTGGGCAAAAAGAATTGCGCCGAAAAATCTTGTACATTACAAGACCAGAGAAGATGCTATAAACGACGGCAAAAGACCCTGCAAGATGTGCAAACCATAAGTAATTGTTATGGATTCTAAAGTATACTTTATTGAAGCTTCAATTAGTGATGGCCAGCAGATGATTTCCAGCAAAGCCGTGAAATTGTTCAAGGCAGGTGGTTTTGCAAGCTGCTTTAAGAAAAATGATTTTACGGCTGTTAAGGTGCACGCCGGCGAATACGGCAATAATACATATATAAAACCCGGCTGCATCAAAGGATTAGTGGATGAGCTGCTCGCAATAAAAACAAGACCTTTTTTGACTGACACCACAACTTTGTATGTAGGCCAAAGACGTAATGCTGTCAACCATAGTATCGTTGCTTCTGAGCATGGCTTCAGCGTCGAAAAACTTGGGATACCCTTTATCGCGCCTGACGGATTGTTTGGAACGGCTGAGACGGCAATACAAATCGACGGCGAAATAAATAAGGAAGTCTTTATTGCATCGGAAATCACACGCTGCCAATCGATTCTTTCGGTGGCTCATTTTACCGGCCATTTATCAACCTGTTTCGGGGCTACGCTAAAAACATTGGGGATGGGCTGTGCGGGCAAAAGGGGAAAGTTGAAACAGCACGCCTCTGTTACTCTCAGTATTACTAAGAAATGCACACTTTGCGGCCTTTGTTACAAATACTGTCCCGCCGACGCCATCACACTCGGCAAGGTCAAAGCCCACATTGACCAGGATAAGTGCATCGGCTGCGCAGAATGCCTGGCCGTGTGCAGATTCGGTGCGGTTAAATGTAACTGGGGTGAGGAAACCGAAGTATTGCAAAAAAGCATAGCCGAGCACGCACTTGGAGTATTAAAGGGAAAAGAAAACCGGGCCGCGTTTTTTAACTTTGTAATCTCGGTTACTAACGACTGCGATTGTTTCGACATAGCCGATATGCCTACAATAGTCGATGATATCGGTATCACCGCCTCGACGGACCCCGTAGCCGTCGATAAGGCCTCGCT
>CAZUPG010000150.1:0-5174 GCA_964622085.1 uncultured Pirellulales bacterium
AGACTATGTGGTATTTGTTGGTCGAGACCGGCGACCTTAACGACGACGGCAGGGTTACCTTCGAGGATTTTTGCAAACTCGGTCAACGCTGGCTGCTGGAAGGGCCGTCGGTTGATATATCACCACTACCTTTCGGCGATGGTATAGTGGATTTCAAAGACCTTTCTATTCTCGTAGAAAACTGGCTGGATGGAGTTGAATAAGTAAAGGCCCTTCAATACACAGCATTGGCTATGCTGTGCCACGGGCAGGCCGGGTCCGTTGCAATTGCGGACTTGTCCGCCGCTGGCGGATTTGTTCACCTGTGGCGGAAACTACAGATATGATAAAAAAAGAGAGACGGGAACCTTTTTTCATTTTGTCTGTTTGTCTATCCCCCTGACCCGTCTCTCTTTGCGTTATAGGGCGTCCCTTTAGGCCGGCTTACGCAGCACGACCTAATGAGACCACCCCCCATATAAAATATAAGATATTTTTTGGTGCGTGATGGGAAAAATAAAAAATTTTTCTTACTCCCCGTGGAGGAGCGATAATTATGACAAATCAGACGTTATATGAATCAAATCCTGTAAAGCTCGACAGGGCGGCGGAAATCTATCGCCGGCTAAGACGTACCCTTCCTGCGACCAGGCGGGACCTGAAAAATTACGTCAAGGTCTTTCTGGGTATTGATGTCCCGGATAAAAGAATTTGTCCGGAGCATAACACACCGATGGACTACCTCTGGTACAGTTTCAATGCGGACATCCCAAATCTACGAGCGACGAGCGACGGGCAACGCTTGTCCGCAGTAGCTTCAGCGAAGGCGGAAGCGACGGGCAATGCTGATTGTGTCGTCTGGGCCAACCGTGCGGGCGGCAAGACCGAGCTGGCAGCCGTCGCCACGCTCTTGGATTGCATCTTTAAACCCGATTGTAGGGTCAGAATCCTCGGTGGCTCAGGCGAGCAGTCCGGCAGGATGTACGAGTATATGACCAGCTTTCTAAATAACGGATTTGATGAGTTTCTCTCTGGCCCTGCGCTTAAGACAAGGTGCCGATTTGCCAACGGCTCATCCATAGAGGTCTTGACGCAGTCTGCGACAAGTGTTCGCGGCCAGCACATCCAGAAGCTCCGCTGCGACGAGGTCGAGCTTTTCGATGATGATGTCTTCGCCGCTGCGAAGTTCACAACACAAAGCACAGATAATATCATCGCTGCAATGGAGACAATCAGCACAATGCACCGGCCATACGGCCTGATGCAGAAAATCGTCTCCAATGCGCAGAAGTTCAGCACGCCGGTCTTCAAATGGTGCGTCTGGGAGGTGATTGAAAAATGCACCGACAGAAGCTGCTCGCAATGTCCCTTATGGTGCGATTGTCAGGGCAAAGCAAAGCGGGCAAACGGCTATCTGAAGATTGATGATTGTATTACGCAGATGCGACGTGCAAGCAGAGCCGGCTGGGAGGCAGAGATGCTCTGCAAAAGGCCTTCGCTGGAAAATGTTGTCTTCGATGAGTTCGACCCTGCCACACATGTCAGGCCGGTTGATTACGACCCGAATCTGCCATTGTACCGCTCGCTTGATTTCGGCTTTGTCAATCCGTTTGTATGTTTGTGGCTCCAGGTCGATAGTGCCGGCGTCGTGCGGGTGATTGACGAGTACGTTCGCAGCAGGGCAACGATTGACGTACATGCAGCCGAGATGAAAAAAAGAACCCTCTGCAGCGAAGAAAAGGTAGCTGCTACTTTTTGCGACCCTGCTGGTGCCGGTGTTAATGATGTTACCGGCACAAGTACCGTTCGAGAGCTTCGGGCGCTTGGCTTGCAGGTGCGATTTCGCAGGAGCGGTATCCTGGAGGGTATCGAGCTTATCAGAAGGGCGGTTTGTGCTGGCGACGGCAGAAGTGCTCTTGTTATCTCGCCGAGATGCCCTCGCCTGATAGAGGCCTTGCAGTGTTATCATTACCCTGATAGCGGTACTGCTGATAATGAGCTGCCGTTAAAAGACGGTATCTACGACCATCCCATCGACGCCCTGCGTTACTTCTTCATAAATTACGCACAACCGGCCAAAACCGTATCAAGAAGGTATTAAACCGCAGGAAAATAGCTAAAAAATCAGAAAATCTAACAAAAATCCCGAAAAATGTTGACATAAATCTTAGTTTAATTATAATAATATTAGGACATTATATTGCCGATAATTAGTATAACTTCCTTATATGTAAAAACTTAGCAGTGACATTTTTTGAACCTTAATTTTGGGAATATATGGCAAAATATAGTTGGATAAATTTCACTATAAATTTGAAGGAACTCCAATGGCAAAGCTGGGTTAAGCTCGGTGAATGTGTATCCAAATGCGAACATCTCAAATCGGTCCCTCTCAAACCGTATGTTAGAGACGAACTCCACCAGATTTACCTGGCCAAGGGGGTTCACGCTACAACCGCAATTGAGGGCAATACGCTTACAGAGCAGCAGGTGCAGGATTTGATAAGTAAGAAACTCAAGCTGCCACCCTCGAAGCAATATCTTGAACAGGAAGCAAAAAACATCATCGAGGCCTGCAATGAAATAGCTGCTGATATATCGAAAGGCGGTCTTGGTAACATCACAGTTGAGAAAATCTGTCGATATAACGCCCAGGTCCTCGCAAATAATGTACCACATGACGAAGCTGCTATTCCGGGTAAAATCAGAACTCATAGTGTAATTGTCGGAAACAGATATAGAGCACCGGATGCGAAAGATGCTCCTTTGCTTATTGAGAAATTTTGCAAGTGGATGAATAGCTCCGATTTTGTGAATGAAGCAATGTCACTTCATTTTGCTATAATAAAAGCCATCATAGCCCATCTGTATCTTGCCTGGATACATCCATTTGGTGATGGTAATGGCAGGGTGGCAAGACTTTTCGAATTTGCTATACTTCTTAATTCCGGAGTACCATCACCGGCAGCACACTTGCTTAGCAATCACTATAATATGACTCGCGCTGAATATTACAATCAATTGGATAAGGCCAGTAAAACCGGTGATACCAAAGATTTTTTATCGTACGCGATTCAGGGCTTTCTTGATGGTCTTGTCGAACATTTGCAACGTATACAGCAGTATGTTGTTAATGTTTGCTGGAGGGACTATGTATTTGAACAATTTGTTTCTCTCGGAGGTACCAAAACGGTCAAAAGGCGTAGAAACCTGGCAATTAAAATCTCTGAGCAAAACGACCCCATTAACAAGAACGACATCATATTGCTTATGAGTAAAGAGTACCGTGACAAAACCGAAAGAACACTCGCGCGTGATTTAAACAAGCTTGAGAAGATGCGATTAGTCATCAAAGAAAAAGGTGGTTATATATCTAATAGAGAAATAATGCTGCGGTTTCTTCCCTTCAGCACACCGCTGTAAAAATTAGTTCTTCGCTACAAAAACAAGCCAATCTATACGGCATCTACGACCATCCCATCGACACATTACGCTATTTCTTCGTCAATTATCAATCCAATACCAAAACCACAACCAGAAGGTATTGAAACGTCTGAGGCCCAGTGAAGTTCTGTTATCACTCAGCTTTCGGCACTTTAGAAATAATCTCTTTTACTTCAGATGAATTAAAGGCTGGCAGAGTTTCTGTCCTTACATTTCCAAGCGACGCAAGCCCAAGTAGTGCCGCTGTGACCGCCTGATTGTCCGGAGCTTCCAAAATCAGTACCGCATCGTGAGCGCCCATTGTCCAATAAACCTCTTTCATTTTTACACCAACACCCTCGGCCATAGCTCCGAATTTAGCCGCCCTGCCGGCGGTAGCATCGAAATTCCGCACACCCTGCTCGGTGAAATTTACAAGAGAAATAAATGTAGCCACAATTAGTCTCCTTTCTCTGTCATTCTCGATACTCGACAAGCATCCAGCATCCAGATTAGGTTGTGTATTTTTTCAACAATTATCTAACTATTTTATACCGGCATAAGCAACCTGTCAACCACTTCCTGGAAATGTAATTGTCCCTTTTGTTTTCCTTGACTTGTGATAAAAAGCTTTATACACTGGGCGAAGGTCAAAGTCTTCGGGTGGCAAAGCTACAAGTTATTTTAGACGGGATTAACCCGCATAAGGCGTGTAAAGAGGATTTTCTTATTTAGACAGGATTTACAAGATTATCCTGTTTATCCTGTCCGAAAAATACAAATTCCTATACAATAAGGCTATGAACTATCAATTTGACAAAGAGAATATTTCGCAGCATGTTGTAAAGTTCGGCGTGGATGTCCGGCCTGCCATATCCATCAAAGACGATAAAATAAGGCTGCAGGACTATTGCAACCGGCTAATCGAGCAGTCCCCACAGGCGTTTGAAACAATAGTGTCAGGACCCAGGGAGCTACGAGTACAAAAAACTTTTGTTTTAGCCGGCGATAAACGCATCGAACTGCCGACATTTCTATTGACCGCACGAGGACCCATTTTCACTTTTCCGCAACGGATGTTCATTAACGAAGTGCAGGATATAGATATTCCTGAAAAGGATAAAATATTTCGCAAAGCCCTCGATGAATTAAGAAATATATTTGCCGACAAAAAAGTGCCACGGGTAGGCGTGATTAACGAATTGGTTTTCGACACCGACGAAATCGATTCGGTCCGGATTCTCGCCAGCGCCATGAAAAATGACCTCTGGAGAGAGAAGGTAAAAAATCTAACTATCCGGCTTCAGACTCCGACACAGGACAAAAATATCAATCTGGAAATAAGACCAACTCACGCAAAACGCACAAGCAAGGCAAGTGGAACATATGATGAGGATATCCGGTTCGGCTTAATTGTAAACGTCGATATTAACAATCTACAAATCAAGGACAATCTAACAAAGCCCGAAATAAACGACATCCTTGCATTTGCCGGCGATTATGTCCCCGATGGGCTAATCAAATTTTTGAATAACGAGGATTAGGTGCTCGATACTGAATGCTTCAGCATCCGGCCGTTGAGAATCCTCACCTTCATTTCGACCGAGGTCCAGACTCGTCGGGACGAAGCGCGGAGTCGAGGAATCTGATAAAATAGTCTTTTCAACAGAGCAGCTATACGGGAAAATTGAGAAGAAGCTCCGCTTGGTCCGAATATAAAAAGGAGAACAGGGCTGGGTGCGGAGGGAGAGGAAAAAGCGAGATATCCCCAG
>CAZUPG010000151.1:0-5172 GCA_964622085.1 uncultured Pirellulales bacterium
CTCTTTGTCCCTTTGCCGCTTCTCATCACAAGCCTTTTGTAGGGAAGCCCAAAGCGCAAGTGTGGTAACAAGGCCAATTAGACCTGCTATAGAGAATCTCCAGACGGTGATGTCTCCTTCTTCAGTTACATACGTCCAGTATTCGGGAATGAACCAAAGACAGGATTCTACTCCTAAGGTAATGACACCACAGCAACTGATAAAACCTACGATACCTATTGCCCAAGAAATGTACTTGTGCTTCCACCAGAACCATTCAGCAGGCCGGAAAACCCAATAAAGACAAATAAGGGGAGATACGACCAGCCAAATACTGAAAAGAAAGCGAATTGTCCAACCAAGTATCTCCATTTGTTGTTCCTTTAGCCGCAATTCTCATCCCTGTTTTTTTCTAACCATCACCGCACCGGGGCCGAGCAGCAAGAGAGCAAATAGGTTATTGCCAATATGGTGCAGGTGTCTCCTGCACTCTTTGCCACCACCGTTGACCGTTCTTTTCAAACTCAACGCTTTCCCGATTTATTTTTACAATAGTTGCGCCAAATATCCTGCTGCCCTCGTGCACTGCTTGTCTACCAATAATTGCGGACGGTTCATTCTCGCTGTAGAGAATGCCGGTTATCACCAGTCCGTGCAATTGTTGCTCAAATGTTGTCTTCTGCCATAATCCCTTCTTTTGGTTGCGGGCAGCAGCTTCTAACTGCTGGTATTTGTGGTAAAAGCTGTGGTGAAATTGTGTATCTGCGTAAGCATAACCTTCAGCTACTAAAACCTCATTCAAAAATCTACCATCGGGCAGTTGCACATAGGCCAACAGTCTTCCATAGTATCCTCTGGTGCGGTGTTCTTCGAGATAAACCGTAACCTTTTTTCCAAGAGCTAATTCTTTGGTGAATTCGGCAGCTTCCGTTCCAAAATGCATTGTGCCAGTTTCGTCATTTTTAGTCTCTGGTGTATTGATTCCCACAAGGTGAATTCTCGTATGTGCGTATTTTCCGTCAGGAATATCAATATCAATCGTATCACCAGCTACAACGTTTATTACTCCGAAAACTTTGGCCTGATACTTTACAAAATCTTCAGGTTGTGTTTGGAACTGTTCGGCTGTTGAAAAAGACCGTTGCTCTTCAAATGTATCTGGCAAGGCTGCTAATAAAGAAACACCTATAAAGATTAAGACTGCAACAGTAGCCCTTATTGCACCAATTTTATAGTGAGTGACCACAAACCCGCCTTGTTCGTCCCAAGTAGTGATTCCTACCTTTTTGAGTCTGCTTCTTGCCGTAAGCAGAGTTATAAAAGAGATAAGCGGAATTCCCAAACCAAATCCTTTTAACCAAACTGAAAAACTTCGGCCAAGAGCACTGGAGAGATTTAATTTTTTTCCACTTCCGTCCCTTACTTTTATCCTAAAAAGCCATTTACCTGGCGTAGTCCCCCAAGTTGACAATAAAATTGATTCCTGAAAAACCCAACACTGCATTATTAAAAAGGTTAGAAAAACTTCACTGGTTTCTAATATAGTCGGAGCGATTATTGCAAGTGCAAAACCAACTATAAATGAAAATAGAAAAAGGTCAAAAAACCGTGCCCAATAACGTACCCAAGGTCTCACTTGAGATACAGCGTGCTCTTGAGAATTGTATTTCTGTTCAATAACAGGTGTTGTGGATAGACTTTCAGCATTTGCTCTTAAAACGTAATTTTCCATAAATGATTTAATTGCTGGATACTCTTTTTCTTGCATACCCTCTGGCTCCTAATTTAGTGCTTTGGCTCCCTCCAAAGGCCATAGTAATTATATATTTTCTTCGGCTAAAAATCAAGGAAAAATCAGCGTAATCCGTGAAATCTGTGGCTAAATTCTCCGCTGTTCAATTTAACCATTCACCAATTACCAATGACCATCTCCAAAATCTGCGTAATCCGCGATTAAATTTTCTTCGCGCCTTTGCGCCTTCGTAGCAGAGCAAATTTACACCATGAAATTGCAGCTTTACATCGTGGCGTTGTAAGTTTACAATACTGCCTTATAAGTTTGCATTGAGCCGTTGTACTTGCCTGCCGGCAGGCAGGAATCAGTTAAAAGGCACTGTAGAGGTGAAAAAGAGATGAAATTTGCTGATTTTGTCTGTTTTAAGGCGGTGATTCCGCAGCTAATAGCTACAGACCGTGATGGTGCGATAGCCGAGCTTGTCACCTCACTTGACAAAGCCGGCAAGCTCGGAAAGGGTAACCGCGAAGAGATTATCAAGGCCGTGATTAAAAGGGAAAAAGAGGCAAGCACGGGAATGGGTAAGGGTGTTGCCGTGCCTCATGTGAAACATCCTGCAGTTAAAAATATGGTTGCTGCCGTTGGGCTAAGCAGCGGCGGCATTGATTTTTCTGCTCTTGACAAAAAGCCGGTTCACTCAGTGATACTTTTAATCAGTCCTGAGGGCGACCCGGACAAACATTTGCAGGCGATGGAGAACGTTTTCAAGCATCTGCAGAAGGAGAGATTCAGAAAGTTTCTCAGGCAATGCCAGACTCCGGAGCAGATTGAAGACCTTCTTAGAGAGGCCGACGAAAATCTGTCTTTATAACAATTAGCCACGAAGAAACAGTTTTGAGTTTTGAATTTTTAGTTAACTCAAAACTTAACACTAAAAACTCAAAACTATTTATTATTATTCGTGCCTTGGTGGCAAAAAATGGAGAAACTGGTTTGTGAAACGACAGTTGAGGTCAAAAATGCGGATGGTCTTCATATGCGCCCTGCAATGCAGCTCGTAGATGTCGCCAGTCGGTTTGAGTGTGATATCAGCGTTAGCAACAACGAAAATACTGTGGACGGCAAAAGTATCATGCAGGTGTCTATGCTCGCGGCGGGTTGTGGAACCAGGGTGAAAATTAAAGCTGAAGGCCAAGACGCTCAAGAGGCGCTCGATGCTTTGCGAGAGCTTGTAGAGGATAGGCATTTTGATGAGCCGACACCAAAAAGCGTGAAGCGTGAAGCGTGAAGCGAGATACGAGATACGCTTCACGAGATACGAGAATTGTACGATGGAGATAAAAAAAGGAATAGCTGTTTCGCCTGGCATTTCTATCGCCAAATCGCTGGTTATTGATGCCGAAGATTACCGAATACCAAGGCGCTCGATACAACCCTCGCAACGGCTGACGGAGATTCAGCGGGTGAAAAATGCCTTTACCGGTGCAATCGACGAATTAACTGAGTTTGAGGCCGCCCAGGACCAGAGCACAAGCAGCAAGATAAAAGATATCTTTGCTGTGCACTCGCGTTTTTTGCACGACAGAATCCTACGAAAGAAGATGACAGATTTGGTTCATTCGCAATTGGTGACAGCCGAGTACGCAGTATCGGCCACCATGCGAGAAATTGCATCGCATTTTACCAAGGTAAAAGACGCTTATATCAGTGAGCGGGCGGCAGATATCTACGATATTGAAAGACGTTTGCTCAAACAGCTCCTCGGCAAGAGACGTGAGGACGTTGAGCGTCTGACTGAAGAGGTTGCTGTTGTAGCTCGAGAATTGAGTCCTACCCAAACAGCCGGATTCAATAGGGTGTTTGTCAAAGGACTTGCGACCGATGCCGGAGGCAGAACCTCTCATACCGCTATCGTTGCACGGTCCCTGGGTATCCCGGCGGTAGTGGCTCTGGAAGACCTTACAGAAACAATCAGAGCAGGAGACACAGTTATTATTGACGGCAATCGCGGTATCGTTATCATAAATCCCGATGAGCAGACAATCGGCCAGTATCAAGAGTACAGCAGGGAATTCCTGGAGCTTGAGCATAAACTTGATGCAATAAGAGAAAAACCCGCTATAACCCGCGACGGTACCAAAATCACCTTGTTGGGAAACATCGAATTTCCGGATGAAGCCGAGATTGTCCTACAAAAAGGAGGAGAGGGCATAGGGCTGTACCGCACAGAGTTCCTGTACCTTAACAGGGACACCGAACCTACCGAACAGGACCATTATGAGGCATACGCCGAGACTGTCAGCGTTTTTAAGAAAAGGCCTGTCATAATAAGAACCGTGGACTTAGGCGCCGATAAATATACCCAGCGCAAAAGGTTTGCTCCTGAGCCGAATCCGTTTCTGGGCCTGCGGTCTATCAGATTTTGCCTGCAGAATCTGATGATGTTCAAAACCCAACTGCACGCAATATTGCGGGCCTCGGTTCTCGGACAGGTTAAGGTAATGTTTCCGTTAATCACAAATCTGCAGGAAATGATGCAGGCTAAGTTTATCCTGCGCGATGTTATGGAAGACCTTGATGAAGAATCCATACCCTATAATAGAGATATCGAGATAGGCATTATGATTGAAACGCCGTCGGCGGCATTGACCGCCTTTACGCTCGCAAGAGATATCGATTTCTTCAGTCTTGGAACCAATGACCTTGTCCAATATACTTTAGCCGTTGACAGGGGCAACGAGCTGGTTTCTACATTATATTCTGCTGCCGACCCAGCCGTGCTGCGGCTGATTAGAACGGTTATTCAGGACGCCTACAAAGCGCAAATAGATGTTAGCATCTGCGGCGAGATGGCTTCGGAGCCGGAGTACATTATGCTATTGTTAGGTTTGGGGGTTAGAACAATGTCCATTACTTCGCCGATGATACCCGAGATAAAACAGATTATCCGCTCCGTTACAATGGAAGACTGCAACAGCGTAGCGAGAAAAATACTTTCGATGAATACCGAAAGGCAGATTTCAAGCTATCTGCGTAATGCCGTAAGAAAGATTCTGCCGGAAGCTTTCTAATTTGCTGTATGGACGAGTAGATGAGTTAATGTGAAGATGCGTGGACGCGGCTGGGTCGCCACCTGCGCGGGGACAGAGGGGGAAAATTTAAACTCGCAAACTCCTTGTGGTATTTCTTCGCTGCCTCATCGTATGCCTTCGCTGCCTCGACCTCATCCTTAAAAGAGCCAAGATATATTAACTTACGGTTGGTTACAATCTGTGCCTGCCAGCACTTATATCTGCAGTGCCAGATAACACCCTTGTACTTCGAGCCGTAGTTACGGTTTTTGTATTTGGCGCGGTTGATAGAATTCTGGGCCGCAGTTGCAGGACGGAGATTTGCCTTGCGATTGTCCAGGCCGTTGTGATTTATATGGTCAACTAACAAACCGTCAGGGACTTTTA
>CAZUPG010000152.1:0-5138 GCA_964622085.1 uncultured Pirellulales bacterium
GCTAGGAGGCATTGTTTACAGAGCCAAGATACACTTGGATAGCGACCCTTGTAATATCGTGGAATATGTCGGTCAGTATGCACCGACGCCCGTCATCCCCACGGTTTCCGAATGGGGCATGATTATTATGGCGCTGCTATTGTTGGCAGCAGGGGCGTTTGTAATTGTTCGCCGAAGACGACGGGTAGCAGCATAGATAGTAATGTAGAGGGCGCTATCGAGTTGTAAAAAGGCGTTGAAGAAAAATTTGGCGGGGAAGGATATAAGTATATGCTCCTTTCCCGCCAATTATTGAAGGGGTAAACACCAGAGTAGTAGGTAGCAACTTGGAAAAGAAGCGCCAAGGCAAATGAGTGGGAAGAAAAAAAGGAAAAAACAGCGGTTCAAACAGCTCCCAGTTTCCGGTCGCAGGGAAACGACCAACAGAGAGAAAAAGACCAGGAAACAGGGGGAAAAATCCATCGGCCAAGGCGCAAGAGAGTGGTTCGGTCAACACTATCCTGTTTTTCTGTTCCTTCTGGTCTTTGGTGTTCTGATGGGTTTGTTTTATACCTTCATAGCATTTGCACCATATTACAATAAAGTGCTTCTGCCTTCCTATCATCACCTGATTGCCAAGATGTCCGGGGGTATTCTCAGGTTTCTCGGCCAGGATATAACAGCCGTAGGGGTGTCGGTTTCTTCGCCAGATTTTTCCATCAGAATTATACGGGGTTGCGATGCTGTCGAAGCAACCGCTTTATTTGTCTGTGCTGTTCTGGCATTTCCAGCACCTTTTTTGAGAAAGGTGCCCGGAATTATTGCCGGGACACTGCTTTTAGGCATTCTTAATCTCGTGCGGATAGTCAGTCTGTTCTTGATTGGTGTTCATTTCCCAAATATCTTTGGTTTCATGCACATCGATACGTGGCAGGCCCTGTACATTTTCTTTGCTGTCACATTTTGGGTTCTATGGTTGTTATGGACGACACAACATCAAATGCCAAAACGAGAAGTTTCAAGCTGATTCAAGCCAAACAGCTCATAAAATTTTTCTGCCTGTTCGCAATTTTCTATGGGCTGCTGATGACACCATGGCCAGGGTTTGGAAAAGCTTACTCAAAACTTTACTTAGCAGGTGCATCGGTTCTATTTAAATCATTCGGCTCCAAAGGTGTGGTTCAATTCAACCAATCAGATGATGCTGAATACGACATAAATGTAGGGCTCTATAACCGTGACCATGTGGACAAAAATGGGCATGTAACTGTTTTCCAGACGAGTCATACCAGCCGACAAGACGGCTATATGTATATGACTTTTATGACCGCCCTGATACTGGCGAGCCCCATTCCGTGGAAACGTAAAGTATGGGCGCTGTTACTTGGATTGATTTTGATACACGGTTTTATCGCTTTGAAACTGGCGATTCGGCTTCTATACGCCTTCTCTATCAAGCCGCTTTCCCTTTTTGCACTGAGCCCCTTCTGGCAACGGATACTGGCAATCGCTCATCAACAGTTCATAGTTAACGTAGCTTTCGGCTTTGTCGTCTCTATCTTCATCTGGATTTTAGTTTCATTCCGTCGAGAGGACTGGTCCAGAATTCTGATGCAGAAGACGAAAAGAGCATAATGCAGATAGGAACATGCATTTTCAATACTATGCTTATCCTACTAAAAACAGCAGTTTTAAGTATCGTTCTTGAATAGTGCTTTTATTTCTTTCTCCGAAAGTGCCCGGTCGTAGAAACACACTTCGTCAATGAGGCGGATGCTGCGACACCGCCCGGCCTGGCACCAATCCGCATCGGTTCGAAGATGTTTTTACGCTTTTATGAGCTACCAACAGACCTTATAATATCAACGTATTTATTAAAGTAACTAATGATAGAAAAGCAGCGCAGAGCCGCTTTTATCATCGATAAACAAAATGCTATGGATTTATCTATTGTTATACCGGCACTTATTTTTCCATATTTTCATTCTCTTTTCAACTTGCCACCAAGGCACTAAAAAGTGTAAAGTGTCTAAAGTTAAAAGTTCCTAAAGTGACACGAAGTGTCATTGCGAGGAGCGCAGCGACGTGGCAATCTTCTTGCTGATGTTTGAGATTGCTTCGCTTACGTTCTCTGCCCCTTGGGGGCTGCGAAGGATGAATCGCTCGCAATGACGTTGCGCCTTACTTTAGCTGATTATTCTCCCATTTTAGCTCGTATCATCAAGTAAATATGCAAAATTGCAACAATCGCAAATACTAAAGCAGTGTAGCGGTGAATATCTAAAAGAAGCTCCTGCCAATGAGTTCCGAAAAGCACGAACATACTCGATATAATCGACAGAATTAGCGGAAGTGCCAGAACAACAATCAGCCAGAAAGTTATTTTCTGGCCGAGACCAAAACATTCGTTAGAAAATTCTTCACCGGCTCTTTTGGTCAGAGTAACACGCTCAAGAATACGCTTTAGCCATGGCCAATCACTTTTATTGAAACGACAATTTCCCGCCCACATCACAGCTAAAACTGCCAAACATATCGCGAAAACCGGCGCAAATGTTGCATGTAAAATTAACCAGTAACCGTGAATGGGTTCTTTAAGAACCAATACCGGATAGAAACTCGTAATCGCCAATACTAAAAAGCAAAGTAACGCTAATAGATACACGAGTTTGCGAAGAGCACCCACAGGACTTAATTTCTGTTCCAGAAACAGCATTGTAAATACACGAATAATCCTTCTCAAAATCGCAAGAGGTCCCCACCGACATTCCTTACAGCACGGAAATGCCACGCAGCATATACCGATAACCAAAATGGTGGCCACAAAACTAATTATCGAAATCATCCGAAACATATTATTCATATCATCAGCCAAGACGTACTAACCTCTACCGGTTAATAGCTCCACAATACAAGCCAAGGCCCTGAGTGCATATAACAATAATACACCTGCCAAAATCCCACAGCAACTAAGGGCAACAATCTTCAGCCACGGACGAAACACAAATGAAAAGGCAAATGCCCACGTATAAAAACGGTTGCTTTCCTGAAATTCTATCATCTCTTTAGACGTTGCTCGCTCTTCAGCAATTGGCGAATCGACTGCAACTGCGCCGAAGAAGAAAGGTGCATCCGTTGCATGGCAATCTTCACATCTTCGGATGCCCAGTGATTGAGCGGCAGGCCTGACATTATGAGCAATCGGCCAAAGGTACGGCTTAGCCGCATCGTGTTCAGCAGTGACCAGTTTACCCTTATCATCTTTTTTGTAAAGTTTGCCTCCGCTTATATAAACAGCTTTACCTTCAATTTTCTTCTGTAATGAATCAAGTGCTTCAGCGATATGCTCGGTAGTCAATATTCGCCAATCGCCGGAACGTGGAAGCTTTTGCTTAGCGAGAATTATACCTATGGTTTCCCTGACGACTTCAAGATTTATTGGTGTTACTTTTCCTTCTTTAACAGTGCCCCAGAAGGCAGGCCAAAACATCTTATAAGGTGTGATTTTACCATTCGATTGCTTTGCAAAAACGGGATACAAAATGTGAGGCAGCACCTCCGGCGATTTATTTATGCCGGCAATGCCTAAACTATGCGCCCTTGATGTTTTTGTCAGACCGGTCTTTTCACGCGGCCAGGGGCCCGAGTGACAGGCGGTACAGCTTAATTTATCGAAATGCACCGGCGGCATACCGGCATGCGAATGCTTTAGCAGAGGCGCACCCAAACGCCCCGTCGTGTGACAGCCCTCGCACGATGACGTAGTTGCTAATGGGTTTGCAGAGATAAACTCTTCACCTTCATATCCTCGAATAATATTATGCTCGACGCCGTTACGGTGACAGTCAACGCATCTCAATCCCGCCATTAAGTGCATGTCCTCATCTGCCGCCCATCTTTCCGGGCCGTTGCTGCCTACATCCAAATCGGAATGGCAGAAATAGCATCGTTCGTTAGCCACCTTTCTGGTAATGTCAAAGAACACCCAGTTGTCCTGGTCAAACGTATTTTCACGGTAACGGACACTTGGCGGAACCTTCTTTGGGTCGTCTAACGGCATGGGCATAAAAGGGTCGTATGTATCGGGCATATCAATAGCTGAGCCATTAACGCAAGCAAACTCACACGATGCCGCAGCAGCCCATCGGAAATTCTCACGGGCTATCTGGATAGCATATTCTCCCTGGTCCTGAGCAGGGTCGGCGTTATGGCAGGCAAGGCAGTTAATTTCCAGCTTTCCTGAAATAAGCTCTCGCGTGAACTCATCGGGGTCCCGGCTTTCAAGCTCCCCTGCGCCGCTTCCGGGGGTATGTCTGCCGAAGAGTTTGGTGAATTGTCGAAGCGTCAGGCCGACTTGTTCCGGCTTGAAAGTTTGTGGCCAGGGACGGTACGAAAGAGGAATTTGTGTGCCGATAGAAGCATCGACAAGAATCCACGGCTGGCCCAGCCGACCGGGTGCAACATTCGAATCCACAGCATTAAAGTGCCAGCCCTTACTGATGGCCGCATAGCTGTGACACGCCTCACAAGTCCAGCGAGTCGAAAACGGCAAAAGAACTTCATCATCGCTGGTTATCTTAAAACCTTTTTTGCCGTCTTCATTCTCAGGATACATGGGGATAAGATGAATGAAAATGGCTCGGCTGCCGTCACTTTCGTCTCCTAATAACTTCTCATCGGTATCAGCCCCCACTACTTCGTTTGCGAAGCAAACGGTGGGGGCAGGCCAAACAAATACTGCCCAGACCAAAATAACCGTTACTATTAATCCCTTTTTCAACGTACGAGCAATCCTTTTCTCGACATATAAATCCCAAATAAAGAAATTATATAAAACTTGTCGTCCAAAACCAAAAAGTTTTTTGGGGAGTTTATTTTTCGCCATCAAGGCAATAAGAAGTATAAAGTGCCTAAAGTTAGGATATCAGGAGACCAGAGTAACAGGACATCAGGAAGTGGCACGGCCATCCCCTCGGCTGTGCTCTCCACAGGACGTCTATCGGCGGGGACAGGTCTGTTTTTTTAATAGATTTCTCCACTACGCCCCCGTGCTTTCTTGCGAAAGCAAGAACGGGGGCTTCGGTCGAAATGACTTATAATCTTTTCTACAGAGCAAAGAGAAACTTCTTATATCGTAAACCCCGTTAGATAACAGAGTA
>CAZUPG010000153.1:0-5071 GCA_964622085.1 uncultured Pirellulales bacterium
CACCGATCTTGATGTGCAGGTCTGATACGCGCATCGCACCGTACTTCTCGAAATAAGCTAACATATCCAGTATGCTAAACTTGATGCCTTCCGCAGTTGAATATATCTTTGCTGAAGTACGGTATCCCTCAGCCATATTTACCTCTGCTTATGCTACTCTGCCCCCGCGTCTTCCTGCCGGAAGACAGGAGCAGGGGCTACGAAGCACGAGCTGTAAGAACGTGATCTGGCTACTTATTTTGACCTTTTTATACCAACAAGTATATAAGCACGATTGCCGTAAAGCAAAGACAAAGTTTAGCCCCCGCGTTTTCTTGTCCCGCTGCCCCGACTTGCGTCGGGAGACGCAGTGGCAGTCGAAGACAAGAGCCGGGGCTGCTGATGATAGTAGAGGGAGGTTCCCGCCTGGTTGTGTGTTACTCCTCCTTCATAGCGTCAAGGAAGACTCTCATGTTGTTGGCCCATTTTTTAGCCTCCTGCAGCTCAATCTTGTCCTGTTTTACCAACATTGCCAGGTGCTTTTCCAGGGTTATCATTTTTTCTTCGGGCCTATTTCGAGTCCTTGTTTGCAGTTGTGAATATAATTGCTCCATTTTACCGGTGCGTATCAGGTTGGCGCAGGCGTAATTATTGTTAAGTATTTCCATTGCTGTAATCCGGCCCGTCCTGTCTTTTTTGGGTACGAGCTTCTGGCTGATGATGTAGCTAAGTCCGAGGGAGAGCTGGTTTTGTACTTCCTGCTGCCTGCCCGCCGGAAAATAGTCCAGTATTCGCGTTACCGTGCTGGCAACATTTCTTGTGTGCAGTGTGGAGAAGACCAAATGACCGGTCTCGGCGGCCATTAGTGTCATAGCTATCGTCTCAGGGTCACGCATTTCTCCGACAAATATTATGTCAGGGTCCTCCCGCAGCATCGCTCTTAGTCCGCTAAGGAAGGATTTGACATCCCTTCTGAGCTCACGTTGCGAAATAAAAGAGTATTTCTGTTGAAAGAGATATTCTATAGGGTCTTCAATAGTTATGATTCGACAGGCCTTTTTTTCGCTAATCCGATTAATTAGCGAGGCAATTGTTGTAGATTTTCCGGCGCCTGTGATTCCGGTTAAAAGTACAAGCCCATGCTTGAGGTTGATGATGTCTTGCCAGACAGTGTTCGGAAAGCCGATTTCCTCTACTTTTGGAATCTCCAGCGACAATGCCCGGATAGCAGCAGCGAGCCCATCATTCTCCTGAAATATATTTATTCGAAACTGCAGTGAGCCAAATCGATAAGAGCAGTCGACACTGAACTGAGTTTTGAGCTCATACTCGTTTTGTTTAGTTAAAAGCGGATAGATAAGCTGCTTTGCTACCTCGGGTGTTACACTTATGCCTTTAAGTTTTACCAGGTCGCCATCAATGCGATACGCAGGGGCAGCACCGACTTTGATATGCAAGTCTGAAACCCGCATTGCTCCGTGCTCTTCGAAGTAAGCCAACATATCAAGAATGCTTAATTTTCCAAGTTCTGCGGTCGAATAGACTTTTGCTGAAGCGGAATATCCTTCAACCATAATTATCTCCACCTGATAAGTGTAAAGTGTAGAATGCCTAAAGTGACAGCAAAGTCGCCGACGCTCCATAGCTATGGCGACGGAGCGCTGTCATCTCTGAGCGAGCGTCCTCCGTAAGGAGTCCATAGGACAACGAGCGAAGAATCTCAAACCTCACCAGAGAGATTGCCACGTCGCTGCGCCCCTTAGGAATAAGCTCCCCGCAAGACACTCCGTGTCACTTTGGCTCATTTTAGGCACTTCAGCTCACTTTACAATGGGAACCCAAGCTATATATCGTCACAACTTGGTCTAAGCAAAAGCTAAATCTTGACTGTCGGACTACGGCCAGTGCCTTCGCCCAGACGAGTCGTCAGACAAGCTTAGGTTGCTGCTGGCCTGACTACGCCAGTCGTCTCAGCGTAGGCTCACCGAGCCGGAGCGGGAAAGACTTTACTGGCAGCGAGCGAAAATATTTGGCAGTTTTTGCCAGTTTTTTTGTTTTTGGGCTGGTTATAAGACCCTATTTAGCGAATGATAATCCGTGGCTCGCTGGTTGTGGTCCGCTTGGCAAGGTGCGATTCACTAACAGCTAAATACTCACAACTAAATGTAAATACGGTTTTTGCTGGATTTGCTAAGACAAGGGGCTATAATCTCGTGATGCGTCGTGTGTTGTGCGTACAAACCAAGGGCATAGAGAGTATAGTGTACACAATAGTAGAAAGGTAGTATGCGAAGAAAACAACTGCTTATCCTGGTCATATTTCCGATACTGGTTTTGCAGGTGGCATCAGCTTCGTTGGCCAAGGGGCAAAAGGCCGAGGTCTTCGTTGGTCAGGATCTGCACATAGCAGGGCAAGAACTTATAAGCTATCAGTTAAGTACCGGCGAACATACGCTCGTTCTCCAGAACGGATTTTCGATGTCAATCGGGGCCAATCAATTTTCCAGTGATAGTGCGGTCGTGTGGCTGGAAAGTGTAGCAATTGAGTTTCGCGACCGCATTCGTATTGATTATAAAGCAATAGTGTACTTGCAGGGCAATATAACGGCTCGAAAAGCCAAGGGCGCAAGGACTACCGATTTAAGCCAAACAGTCCTTGAAAAAGGCCAGACAATGATAGTTCGGTTTGAGGTCAGCGGCGAAGTATTTGTGACAGCGGACAAAAGGAACGTTGACGACCCTCGTGGATTAGAGCTTTACACAAAGGCAATTGAAGCGTGCCGGGCAATCGGAATTGAGGCGAAGTTTGTCGTCGAGGCTCCGGCTGGGCCTCCGCCCAGACGAGTCGATGCTGAAATGGTGGCACCTGAACTGCCGGCGGAGGAAGAGAAAAAAATACTCGTCCCGCCTGTGGTGGGTCGCAGCAGAGAGGAGAAAGAAAAAGAAATAGTCATAGGGACTCCTGCCGTAAGGCATCCTGTGGATTACGGAGAAAAGCCGGTTAAGCCGGAAGTACTCGCCGCCGGCAAAGCCTTTCCGACTACGGCGAAGACCCCCGCCGAGACGAGTGGCGGAGCTGGAAAGGAAATTCGCTTCAGATATCCGGTTAATATAGCGCCTATGGGTGAAGTCTCACCGCAGGTAGAGTGGGACGAGGAAAAAGGAATTGGGACAGTGATTGGCAGATTCTATCTGTGGCAAAAGCAGGATGAAAGAGGCGGTTTATTAGAATTACAGGCCGATAACGCGGTTATATTTTATTTGACTCCCGCAAAGCGGGGGCCCAAACAAGGGCTTGGGGTTGGTGAGCCCGCCGCGGCGGGTGCACAAGATATTTTGGCTAAAGGGGCTGTGAGTGCGATTTATCTATCCGGCAATGTTGTGATGACAGAAGGGCAGCGAACAATCCGGGCTGATGAAATATACTACGACTTTGAAAGAAAAAAGGCGCTTGCAATAAATGCAGTGATGAGGAATTTCGACGTGTCCAGGGGTATTCCGATTTATGTCAGGGCAGCAGAACTGAAGCAATTAGCAGAAAATAAGTTTGCCGCTGATAATATCACTTTGACAACAAGCGAATTTTACCTGCCTCAGATTTCACTTAATGCTTCAGAGGTAGTTATCACCGATACGACCAGTGTTGACGAGCAGCAAGGCAGGACTTCCGACCAGAGTTACGATGCCCAAATGCGCGATGTGCGTTTGAAGATGTACGATAAAACGATTTTCTATTGGCCGTTTGTGCATAGTAATTTGCAGAGGCCTGATATTCCACTCAAAACCATACGTACAAGTTATGACAGCACCTGGGGAGCATCGGTTGAGACACGGTGGTATTTGGCCCGGATGTTGGGATTGAGAGAGCCGGAGGGAACGGACAGCACTTATGCGCTGGACTATTATGGCAAACGCGGCGTCGGTACTGGTGCAGAGATTGATTACACAAGAGAAAATTACTTCGGCAGATTATTAGGTTATGTTATACAGGATACCGGCGATGATGACCTTGGCAGGTACTATGAGCGAAGAAATATTAAGCCGCCACGAGAGCTTCGGGGCCGGTTTCTATGGCGACACAGGCATTTTCTGCCTTACAACTGGCAGCTTACTACCGAGGTTAGCTATGCTTCCGATGAGAATTTTATAGAGAGCTTTTATCGAAGTGAGTTTAACGTGGGTAAGGAGCAGGAGACGCTTGTTCACTTGAAACGTATCGAGGATAACTGGGGCCTTTCCTTTTTGGGCAAGGTTCGAATAAACACTTTTGTCAATAAGCTGGAAGAGTTGCCCACTGCTGAGTTCCACTGGACAGGCCAGTCATTTCTTGACGATAAGTTGACATTCTATGTCGACGAGCAGGTTAGCCGGTTACGCCAGCGTTATGGCTCACCCAGTTCGCTGTCGGAGGAGTTTTTTACGTTTATGTCTGAAAGAATCGAGGTTGATATGCCTGTGACGATTGGCAAGACAAAAGTAGTACCTTTTGTGGCTGGAACGACGGCATTTGACGACGGCATGGGCTTCCGGACGAATATTGACGGTTCGCCCGCGAACAGCAAAATTCAAGCCTGGTTTGGCGAAGGTGGTGTTCGTATATCGCCGCAATCATACTGGAAGGTTTTTCCTGATGTCAAATCACAACTCTGGGATTTGAACCAATTGCGGCATATCATAAGCCCATACATGACGGCTGTTAGCTATACTGAGAGCGATTCAGTCATCGAACAACGTGATACACTGAACGTAGGTATTTCTCAGCGGCTGCAAACCAAGAGAGGCACTGGTAAGAAGCAACGGAGTGTTGACTGGATGCGGCTGGATATGGACTTTACATGGGTGGCAGATTCAGCCGATGCATCCGACTCTGGGCCGGGGCCGGACAGGTTCATCTGGAACAAGCCGTTTATTCCGGTGCCGAAGAGGCGCGGCAGTGGTATATTCGGGCCGAGGCGGAAATACTTCGGTGCAGACTACATCTGGCGTATGAGCGATACCACTGCGCTGTTGAGTGATATGAATTTTGATATGCAAAGTGGCGTTGTGCAGCAATTCAATATCGGTTTTTCGCATCTACGCTGGCCTAATTTGA
>CAZUPG010000154.1:0-5069 GCA_964622085.1 uncultured Pirellulales bacterium
AAACCTGCCGTAATCCGCCTTCGTTAATTCAGGCAACTACGGCGAACAAGAACGGCAGGCTAAATATAGCGTCGCCGTTGCGGCGACGGCTAAACTAACACCCTGCACACAGGTTGCAGGGCTAATCCTTTTGTGCCTTTGTGGCCACCTTTTTAGATTTCCTCTTCTTGCCAAGTAGCTCATCGGCGCCTTCGATTGTTTTAGGCGGCCAGTTTCCCTCCGACTGCAATTGTTTTAGATAATCCAACTTCTCAATATTGACAATAGTCCTGCACTTCGGGTATTTGCTACAGCCCAAAAATGGTCCCTTTTTACTCTGCCTGATTACCAGCTCGCCGTCTTTACATTTATAACATTTAATCCCTGTCGGCTCGGGCGGCGGTTTCGGCGGAAGGACGTTGCCCTGCTTATCTATATTGAGAATTGTCCTGCAGTCCGGATATCCGCTGCATCCGAGGAACGGGCCATATCGGCCACGTTTTTCGACCATCGGCTTGCCGCACTTCGGGCATTTATGCTCACTTACCTTTTCCTCAAAAATTTTACCCTCTTCGTCACAGGGGCTGGTAAATTGACAATCAGGATAGCCGGAGCAGCCAAGGAACCTGCCGGTTTTACCAAGTCTGTAAAGGAGTTGCTGGCCACACTTGGGACATTTATATTCGCTCGGCTCTGCTTTGGCGCGTTCCATCTCAGCCAGTGCTGTGTCGAGGTTTTGCTTGAATGGCCCGTAAAAGTCTTTTAAGACCCCGATCCAGTCGAGGTGCTGCTCTTCGATTTTGTCTAACTGCTGCTCCATATAGCTTGTAAATGCAATGTCCATTATCCTGGGAAAGTACTCATTGAGCTTGCCGGTAACCACTTCGCCAAGGTTAGTGGCAAAAAACTTTTTCTCTTTTTGCTCGACATATCCTCGTCCCTGAATGGTGCTTATAATTGTGGCATAAGTGCTTGGTCTGCCGATACCTTCTTTTTCGAGGGCTTTTACTATAGAGGCCTCAGTATATCGAGCAGGGGGTTTGGTAAAGTGCTGCTCGGATTTGATATCGACAACCGCTAAGGTCTGGCCAGCTTTCACCGGCGGCAATTGCTGTTCGCTTGATGTAATAGGCCAGATTCGCGTAAAGCCGTCAAATACCAATACCTTGCCGGTGGTTTTATACAGGCAACAGCCAAGAGATGTTTCTGCTGCGATATTTAGATTCGTTACGTCCCATTTGGCCTGTTTCATCTGGCAGGCTACAAAGCGACGCCAGATTAGGTCATAGAGTTTGAACTGCTCATTGGTGAGAAACGACTTTATATCAGCCGGTGTAAGGTCGGTATCGGTGGGGCGGATGGCTTCGTGGGCCTGTTGGGCGGTTTTCTTTGAGGCGTAAATATTTGGCTTTTTCGGCAGATAATCGGAGCCGAGGTGCATACCGATATAATTTCGAACATCTGTAATAGCTTCGCGTGCCAGATGAGTGCTGTCCGTCCTCATATACGTAATAAGCCCTAATGAGCCCATCGAGCCCAAATCGATGCCCTCATACAACTGTTGAGCTACTACCATAGTCCTTTTCGTGGTAAAGCCCAGCCTATTTGCGGCGGTCTGCTGTAGTGTGGAGGTTATAAATGGAGCTGGTGGCCGAGAAACTGATTCTTTCTTTTGTAGATCGGCGACATTAAATTCTGCGTCTTTTAAGGCATTAAATATCCGCTCGGCTTCTTCTCTATCGGATGCCTCGAACTTCTTATCGCCTATTTTTGTAAGCTGTGCCTTAAAGGCGTTGTGCTCGATGAGCCATTTATTCTGTTCTGCAACAGTTGAACCTTTGCCATTGTCGGTTCTATCACTTGTCTTTATATTTAGCCCCCGGCTTTGCCGGGGGTTTTCTTTTTCTTCGGTTTTTGGCGTAATAAATTCAAGCCATTGCCGGTGATAGTCGGCCTGGATGTCTGTGGTAAAGATAGCTGGAATAAGCCAGTACTCTTTTTCTTTGAAGTTACGGATTTCCCTTTCTCTTTCGACAATCATCTTGGTGGCGACGGACTGGACGCGGCCGGCTGATAGGCCGCGGGCAACTTTCTTCCAAAGCAGTGGACTTATTTGATAGCCGACAATCCTGTCAAGAATTCGTCTGGCCTGCTGGGCCATAACTTTATCGATATCGATTCTACCCGGCTCGGCAAATGCATCCTTTATAGCCGATTTGGTTATTGCATTGAAAATCACACGGTAAGTCTTTTCCTCCGGCACACCGAGAAGCTGCGATAAGTGCCAGGCAATCGCCTCGCCTTCGCGGTCGAGGTCGGTGGCCAGGTACAGCTTATCACATTTTTTTGCTGCCGCCTTGAGGGATACTACAGTGCGTTTCTTGCTCGGCATTATATCGTAAGTCGGCTCGAAGTTATTTTCTATGTCAACACCGAAATTTTTTGGCGGCAAATCCCGCACATGCCCCATTGACGATTTTACCTCAAAACCTGAGCCGAGATATTTGTTGATAGTCCTGGCCTTGGCAGGCGATTCGACCACTACAAGAGATTTGGTTTTAGAGAAGCTCGATTTTGCCATTTTATTTTTTGCCACAGAGGTCGCAGAGACCACAGAGATTTTATTTACTGTTTTTTAACCCAGATTTCGCTGGAATTAACTTTCGACGCTGATTTCGCTCGTGCTACGTAGCGAATACTTCGCAGAGTAGTGCAGATTCCGCTGAAATGATAATAATATGAATATAGAAATCTGCGTTAATCAGCGTCAAATCATTATCTGTGTTAATCTGTGAAATCTGTGGCTAATTTACTCCCTAATCGGCGATTTTCAAGATAATATTTAGAAATGGACTATATATGAGCGTTCTCAAGCAATAATGCCTTCGACGAGTTCCTTAGTACCCCAGGCTACCCCAGACAGCCCTTTGAACCCTGTGCAAATCTTTATTACCCTTTCCCCATTCTGTGTCACCACGGTCGTCCCAGGTAGTCTTTGGAGTACGCGGGTCGTGCCATTTCCAGTATTCACTGTGTCCATCTGCGAAAGAAAAGGTTGTTCCTTTGCTGTGTAGCTTCGGTGGTGGGTCCCACCATGCTTCCGCTGAATACCAAACGCCCCAGCTTCCCGGAGTCGGTGGGCATTCACCAAGAAAGACCATCCTCTCGGATTGTCTGTGAATTTGGTTTCTATTTGTAATTTTCAGTCCCGGAGTAAGGCTATCCCACTGACAATAACCATTCATCGAATCGGCTATGGTGTACGTCAGCCCGTATTTCTTCGGCCCGTTTGGGCAGTTGTAAAGTTTTAGGTCTTTACAATATGGCCACAGTTGTCCGGCTTTGATGGCTGTGTGCCATTGCTCCATAGTACTATCCTCAGCGCCATCAGGGGGCCAATGCACCCACCAAGTAGTCTTAGGAGGGAAATCTACATCACAGTTTACGATCTTACCGTTGTAATCATCTGCATAAAAAATCCATGCCAGTGTCAGCTGCCTCAGATTATTCAGACAAACAGTACGTTTGCCCTGCTCCCTGGCTGCCCTTAGTGCCGGCATCAATACCGCCATCAATAGTGCAATGATAGCGATTACTACCAAAAGCTCTATCAAGGTGAACCCTGTTAGTCCTATGGACTCCGCCGTCAGGCGTCCCTTATGGGACTTGCGGAGAAACCTTTTACTTGCCCGGTTAGAAATCTTCATTTCTAATGTGGTCAACGCCCTTCGTTTATACATAATGTTGCCCTTTCGCTTACTACGATGTTTCGCTAACTGCTTAGTAAGATGCGCAAAACCTGACTTATGTTCCATTATTTCTGTAATTTGTGTAATTTGAATACCTCTTGTAACCTAACCCGGATTTTTCAAAGTCACAGAGGACACAGAGATCACAGAGTTTTCAGAATCCCGAATCGTCGGCTCGCCGAAGACATCGTAGGTTGTTTTTTTTATCCTCCGCCGGCAAATCGTCCGAATTTATTATACCTGTTCGGCATGAAGGCCTTTTCTCATTCTCACTCGGAGTTTTCCGCCACCTGCGTGCAGGCTCCTTGAGCTAATCAGGGCCAAAATAAGTAATACAGCAGGGGAGATGGTCATAACAATCGCCATTAAAAATGAAAAGTATTTTGTTACTTGCAATGACACAAATATATAGTGCTTTATACTCATCAGCCAGTCCAAAATCATATAAATTGTACTTGCTAAGCGAATCATTTTGAGGCTAATCCAATGGAAGAACCCACCAACAAAAGCAACAAGGCTAATAGAAATAAAGCATATCAAATACATACAGAAAATGCCAGTGAAACCCTTTAGAGGTAGAGCATTTCGCACGGCTTTGATTAAATCCTGGGTAAACGAAATTATCACAGCATTTAATAGAAATACGCTAGCCACACAGACAATCAATACCAAAGTAAACTTTACCGTTTTAATGACCATCGTTTCTCTTATCAGCATGTGATCCCTTAATAGATAGGTATTTTGGTGCTGCATAGACATCCTATGAGACAATTTCGTAACCTCGTAGTTCTTCCTATCCACCATTTACATCGCTCTATGGGTTTCCACCACGGCGGCTTAGCCATGTCTGCCAGGTGGTCACAGCAGCCCTGGCAACTCGCCATATCTGGTTGTGGTGGACAAATATAGACTCCACCTAACCCAAAGCACCTTTCTTTATTGTGGCATACTAAGCTGTATGGGTCAACATTCATCACAGGATTATTTCTCACATACATATACAAATTTAAACCATCTGCGTACCCGATGGGGTCGGTTTGTAAGAATCGGCCGATAGCTGGTTTGTAATAACGAGCGCGGTAATAATAAAGCCCGGCCTCATTGTCATACCTACGGCCTGTAAATTCTTTAGTTTCCAAGGAGCCAATTGTTCTTGAGAGATCGCAGGAAAATATTGAATATACTGATTATCTGAATAACTCAAACTGACCATATCACAAAAGATAACTCTGGATTCCTGCTCCGCCAAAAAACGGCGGACAGGTTTCGCAGGAATGACAAAACGGTAATTTACTCAAACTGACCGATTCGTTGGCAGTAATAGTCGTAACCACTTTATTT
>CAZUPG010000155.1:0-5016 GCA_964622085.1 uncultured Pirellulales bacterium
AAATCGATAATTATTCGCAGACCTATCAATACGCCAAAAGCAATCGCATAGCCGATGAGAAAATTCTTTGCAACATATCTGTCCAGCGTCTTCATACCTGTCTCTCGTCCACCATAACTTGGTCTCTATTATGGGCCTGACTTTTATTTCCCGACAGCTTGTGATAGATAAAAATAACCAAAAAGAATATTATCAGCAGCTCTACAGTAAATTGTATATAAGTATCACGAGTAAGCTTCCAAATAGGGAAAAAACGTTTACCCTCGCTAAACAGCGG
Source organism: uncultured Pirellulales bacterium (assembly GCA_964622085.1). Taxonomy (GTDB): domain Bacteria; phylum Planctomycetota; class Phycisphaerae; order Sedimentisphaerales; family Anaerobacaceae; genus CAZBWE01. The sequence goes on from CAZUPG010000155.1 coordinate 278, forward strand.
GAAGTAGCTGTAAGTAATTTTATAATTGTTATTCTCTGATGGTTCCATTTTAATTGCCCAATGTTTAAGCTGCTGCCAGTTATCGGTGTCAAGTCTCTCACGTTGGCAGTAATTTTCGTATAATTTAAAAAAGTCACTTATATGAGCATAATTGTGAATGTAATTAGGCCTGCGCTTGCTGAAATCTTTGCGTTTCCAAGGCCCAGGCGCTACATAAGCCTGCCATTTGGCCCTATTATAGTCCACGTTACCAATAACCATAGCCGCCAGCGCGCTGGCCGTTCCGGTACGGTCAACACCAGACTTGCAGTGCAACAGGACCGACGTTTCTGCACTCTCTAAAGCGTCTATCAACTCCGTTAACTCGGACGTTGTTGCAAGACGTTTGCCACTTAGATGAATAGATACCAATTTCACTCCCAACTCATCAGCCGTCGATTGTTCTTGCTCAATTTCTTTCTCGCTACTGCCACGAAGGTTTATCACCGTCTTTATTCCGTATCGCCCGGCCCATTTCCTCAGATGATTCGGCGATGGCTGGGCCGACCGATATACTTTATTAGGAACCACTTCTCTAAAATTTGCGTTAATTACGAAAAAGTACAGATAATATCCTGTGCCTGTCAAAAACAACACGAGTAAAAAGGCCTTCAAGCCAAGTCTATTGGTTGCTGCTTCTTTCTGTATCTTGCTTTCAAGCATAACAGCACTCATCTAACTGAGCAACTCGAGCTCCATCATAAAAGGTTTATAGAAGTATAACCAACAGACTAACAGCACAATATTTAATCCCGCTGCACAAAACGCGGTTTTCTTCACTTCCGATGTGACTAAAGCAATTATAGAAATCGTAGCTCCGGTTATATATACAACCGGTGAAAATAGTATCGTAAGCAATATAAGATTCTCAACGGAGATAATAGAGCTTGCTTCGATACTTACGAATGACATTAAAATCAAAAAAACCACCATTCCGACCCAGACAGATGGTAATATAATCCAAACAAGCGCTAAATTTTGTCGTCGCAAGTTATTTCCTTTACCTCTCTCATCAACGCTCTTGCCAACTTAATTTCTCAGCAGTCTATGATATATCACAACTGCCAACAAGCTCAGCAGCAGCAATCCTATCCACATCACTGCAATACCTGAAACGCTTTGCGAACCAAGATTTTCGGCAATATGCTTGCCGCTCATTATACACACTATCAGCCCTGCAGCAGGCACACAGCTCGCCCCGAAAGCGCTCAACAAATGTCCGCCCTTCTTTATTATACCCAGACCGATACCAATCAATATCATCGACACGCAGCCTATTCCGAACACCAGCCGGGAGTGTTTCTCCGCCTCTATTTCAGCCAACGTTTTCCGTATTTTTCTCTGGAGCTTATTCTGCAGAGCCATCAGTTCCTTACTTGGCCCTTTCTGCAGTGCTGATGACACCACCTCCGGGTCGATATCATCCAAAACCCTTCCCGTTTTAAATTTGTCTCTCACCGTTTCGGGTAGTATCAAGCCGCGTATAATATATCGCATTCTCACGTATCCTGTATCTTCCATTTGTGCATTGTAAATATCCATTGTCAAAGTCGGTGCCAGCTCATCACCCTCTATTGCCAGAAAGGCCTTTGCAGCATGCAGTGTGCTTAAATGTTCTTTGCTGGCCGCATCGAACTCAACCACCACAACTTCCCCGGACAGCTCCACTTGTTTTTCTTCTCGTGCAACACATTGGTTAGCCCTGAATTCAACGAGCTTCTCACCGCTATGCAGCTTGTAGAAACTGTTGGCATCTTCAGTCAATTCGGCTGCAATATCTTGCGCTAATAACTCTGTGGTAAATTGAGCATAGGTCTCACGAGCCAGTTTTGCAATTGGATAAAACTGCATCAGGTCCGCTTTGATTCTTTTCACTTCGTCTATCTTCTTGAACTTTATTTCATCGCCTAACAGCGAGCCAAACTCCGCTGTAAACGACCCCCATTCGAAGGACATACCACCTTCGCCTTCAGGGCCAACCTGATACGTGTTATAAGCACTTATTTGTACTTCTTGTACCTCATCGAATTTTTCATTCTGCCTGAATTTTACTGAGGCCTTTTCAGCGGCAATAATCTTTTTTATTCCATAGCCACTCACCTCGGCGGCGACCACCCCAAAAAGCATATCATTTTGCGAGTTGGCCTGGTCAGCGTAAATTAAGTACTCACCCTCCGGCGGCAGCTTATAATAGCCTCTTCGCTGGATATTTCGGAAAAGTATCTGACTGGCATCTGCTTTAAGGGCACGTTCTGCGCGGTGTACAAAAGCCGGCATCACGTAGAAGCTCAAAATCAGATTGGCAATCGCCACCATAATTGCCAGAATCAGGCCGGGATAAATCAGTGTCAGCAGAGAAACTCCGCTTGCCTTGCAGGCGTCAAGCTCATTATCGCTTGCAAGTCGGCCATAGACCAAAGCCCCCGCAAATAAAGCCGACATCGGCAGCACAAACGTCAGTATTATAGGCAGAAAATAGCTCATAAGATGGATAACCTGCCGGGGTCCCAACCCATATTCCTGAACAGGCCGCAGAATACTACCTAAGCTCAAAATTACTGTCAGCGCTAACACCGCCAGCAGAAAAATCTTAAAAAGCTCACGAAATATATATCTATGCAATGTAAAAACCATTTTGGTATTTCCGACCTTCGATTTACGATTTACGATATTATTTCTATATGCTTTGTAGAAAAGAACCTATGTCGTTTCGACCGAAGCCACCGTTCTTGCTTCCGCACCCCCCGCTCCTGTCTTCCGACAGGAAGACGCGGGGGCTACCCAACGGGTACAGGCAAGAAAGCATGGGGGCGAAGCGGAGAAATCTATTAAAAAACAGACCTGCCCCCGCCGATAAGCGTCCTGTCCCGAGCCAGGTCGATGGATTTCTCGACTCACCTTCGGCTCGCTCGAAATGACGCTCTAGCCTGTTTTCTACAAAGCAATTTCTACACGCAATATGATATACGCAATACGCTCATACCTTGCAACAAAATTCTCCACCCGTTACTTGTCAACGCTCTTTTCGTAACGAAAAGCCCACTGGTAGCTATGCTTAACCCGCATATTTCATGGAGCCCCCCGGCCGAGTCCGTGGTACCTCCATCGCTTCGGCGGATAAAAAACACTTAACTCTCTGTGTTTTCTGCGGTTACATAAGAGCGAATAGTCTTTTCGATTAATCAAAAGGACTATATACCGCTTCCTCAGCCAATCTCCTCACCTACTCATCCACTCATCTTCGCATCGAGATGCTCTTCACGAGAGACGAGCGGCGAATCTCCGCTACAATCATAAATCGTAAATCGGAAATCGCAAATAATATCTCTCCCGCCTTCGATTCAGCCGACTACTCCAGTATCCAATTAACCAATTTGCTAATCAACTAATCCTCTAATTTCCTGATACCCTGCTCTTCTGCAGTCGCCACGGTGCCCAGCCAGGGATGTCCACTACCTGTTCTTCTGATATCCTGATTCCTTTATTATCCTCTCCCGAAATACGACATACGAAATCCTGCCTTTGTGGCAAAAGTCTTTGATCTTAAGTCCTGTGTTCACAAAAGGTTGTAAAAAAATATGACATAAGTACCGACTATACATAGATTTACGAAAAATTTTCGACCAAATACGCAGGTAGTTGCGCGCTAAAATCGAAAATTTCAAATTTTTTTTAAGTCCTTTTATAACAACAGGTTAATCCTGTTAATCCTGTCAAAAACACTCCAAATTTCGACCAAATTCGCAGGTTCGTCCAATAGTGGAGGGCCTCTTTTGGCCAGAAGACAGAAGGCAGAGAATTAGTTAATTGGAGAATTGGTTAATTATCATTCACCACTCATAAACCACTAATCACGATTCACGATTCACGAATCACGAATCACATGATTTTGGAGTTGTGTCATCAGAGTTACTATCGACATCCCTGATTGGCTTACTCGGCTGTTCGTTTGGTTGGCGCTATTCTACAGGCGTCTTCGTTACGGCTATTCTTTCCGTCGCATACCGATTACGCAGGGCAAATTCGCCATTGTTGACCCCGAAGATTACAATCGCCTTAAAAGATACAAATGGTATGCCCACGAAGGCCCAACGACCTTTTATGCCGTCCGCTACATATCAATATACGAAAATCAGAACCGAAAGAACGCCTATATGCACAATCTTGTCATCGACGTCCCGGACGGTATGTTCTGCGACCACATCAACTACAATGGCCTTGATAATCGAAAGGCCAATATTCGCCCTGCTACTCACACTCAAAACGTCTGGCACAGAAGAAAGTTCAGGATAAATTCAAGCTCGAAGTACATAGGTGTTGACTGGGCAAAGAACGTGAAAAAATGGCGTGTCAGAATCCGCTACAAGGGAAAACGCTTTTCTCTTGGCCTATTCAAATCTGAAATCGCCGCCGCAAAAGCTTATGATGCCGCAGCAATTAAATACCACGGTGAGTTTGCGGTCTTGAATTTCAAATCGTAATTCGCAAATCGTAAATCGTAAATCATCAATTCGCCGTTTTGAACTTTCCAAAAAAGTCATTGCGAGGAACGTAGTGACGAAGCAATCTCAAAAATACTTAGCCCACCGATTTATCGGGGGGTTTTCTTTTTTTTTGTTGCCCCTTAATTTATTAAGGGGTTCTCGTTTAGCCGTCGCCGGAACGGCGACGTTAGATACTTAGGCGGCAGTTTTTTGTAT
>CAZUPG010000156.1:0-4929 GCA_964622085.1 uncultured Pirellulales bacterium
GAAATGATAAGTTTCTTTACCGATAACATCTTTTCATCTCCTTTTCCCCAATAAAGTTCGTAGTTCATCGATGAACAATGAACGATGAACAAAGTTCTTTTCTACCTTCGTTTTCTTAACAACAATCCCCCGAGGCCAAGTAATAATATCGACATCGGTTCAGGAATGGCCGAAGTTACTGTAGCGTCAACAATATACCTGCCCCTCTCCCCACCTAAACGTAAATGATTTCTCTGCCAATCGTCCAGAATCGGAGCGGTTGTGGGCAATGCATCGCTCGAAAAAACACTACCGGTCAGGTCATTAAGCTGCCAATAAATGCTATCAACCAAAGTACCATTAGAAAGATCTAGATTGTTATAACTGTGAATCCAGTAGATGTCGTGACCTGATGGATTGTCATTGACAATTCCGACGAGGAAATCAATGTTAGTTGGATCTGTTTTGAATTCAAATCCGCCAACAGTTAATGAGATACCGGCTGGTGGGGCATAGTGGTAATAATGGCCTACAACCGGGTCATCCGGACTCGAATCCGGTGTTGTAGATTCATAGATGTAAAAGCCGGTTATGGTATCTCCAGGGTTGATTTTTCCTTCCAGATAGCCATAATCATCATCCACAGAATCGACTATTGCTTCAATCTCGATAGTAATCAATGATGCTTTAACCGGCAATGGCCATAAAGCCAGTCCGCACAATACTACTACAATTTTTATGATTCTTTCTGCCTTCATAATTTCACCCTTTCAAAATTACATAATGTTTTAACGTTTTAACGATGTTTTTACGGAACGCTCCTCTTATATTTACATATTATACCAGATTCACCCACAAAATCAATCAAAATCATTCGGAAATTCCAGGTCCATGGCCATCTGTTCTGCGTAAGAACGAGTGTATGGTCCTCTCCGCCGGATATGTCTATGGCTTTTGCATCTTCTTTCCAGTTGGCTAAAGTGGGGTTAGCGACAAGGATGATTAGTGAAATGGTAATAAGAATATGTTTTCTCCATAACATCTTTTCATCTCCTTTTCCCCCAAATAAAAGTTTTTATTTATCTTCGTTTTCTAAGTAACAATCCCCCTAAGCCAAATAATAATAGTGTAGCCGGTTCAGGAACGGCCGAGGTTACCATAGCGTCAATGATATAGCCACCTCTTTCCCCATCCAACCGTAAACGATTTGACTGCCAATCGTTCAAGGTGGGAGCAGTTGTTGGCAATGCATCGCTTGAAAGCGCAGTGCCCGTATTATCGCCAAGCTGCCAGTCAATAGGATCAACTGAGACTCCATTAGAAAGAGGAAGGTTGTTGGAACTTCCCACCATGTAGGCGTCTCCTGATGGGTAGTCGTTGACAACTTCAATAAAGAAGTCAACATTAGTTAGGTCAGTCTCGAACTTAAAACCACTAACACTTAAAAATATACCGTAGGGTGAGGTGTAATGCTCATAATCACCTACATAAACTGATGGATTCGTATCCGGCGTTGTAGATTCATAGATGTAAAATCCCGTTATAGTGTCGCCAGGGTTGATTTTACCTTCCAGATAATTGTCTTCATCCTCGACACTGTCCACAACGGCTTCAATCTCGATAGTTATCAGTGTCCCTTCAGCCGGCAATGGCCATAAAGCCAACCCGCACAGAAAAAACACAACCACAACTGTAAATTTAATTTCCTTTTTCATCTTATTACCCTTTCCAGATTTGATAATTTGTTATCACCACATCCTCAAACTTTATACGATTTATCCACCTTCGGCGGATTTACATATTATACCAGATTTTACCCACAAATTCAACCAAATTCCTCCAAAATTATCAACCCAGGCCCATACGAAGCCGTTGACGTCCAGAGCCAACGAGTGTTTCCAGCCGGCATCGATATCGTTAATATCCTCAAGATAGTTGACGTCATTGGGGCCATGAACTCGTACCAGTGTCCATTGGTCATCGTTGTCACCGGTGCCAAGTTGGTACCATCCATTATGCCCGCAGGCCCAGGGCCATTTGTTCGCCGTAAGAACGAGTGTATGGTCCTCTCCGCCGGATATGTCTATCACTTTTGCATCCTCTTTCCAGTCAGCTAAAGTGGGATTAGCGATAAGGATGATTAGTGAAATTATAGAAATGATAAGTTTCTTTACCGATAACATCTTTTCATCTCCTTCCCCCAATAAAAATTTTGTTTATGTTCGTTTTCTAAGCAACAGTCCCCCAAGACCAAACAACAGCGTCGTTGCTGGTTCAGGTATAGATGAGGTGACATGTGCATCAACAAGATATTTTCTATCTGCCTCTAACCGTAAATGATTTGCCTGCCAATCATTCAAGGTGGGAGCAGTTGTGGGTAAGTCATCACTTGAAAGTGCATTACCTGTTGGGTCGTCAAGTTGCCAGGAAATGTGGTCAACCAAAGTACCATTTGAAAGAGGGATATTGTTGTAGCTTCTAACCAGATAATGGTCCTTATTGATACTAGGATCAAACCATGGATGATCATTTCCGACTTCTACAAGAAAATCTACGTTCGCAAGGTCCGTCTCGAAATCAAGCCCGCTGACACTGAGAAATATACCGTGGGGTGGGGTATAATGCTCATACCGACCTATGCTTGGTGATGACGGATTTGAATCGGGAGTTGTGGATTCGTAAATGTAAAAGCCCGTTATGGTATCTCCAGGGTTGATTTTCCCTTCGAGATAATTGCCTTCATCCATAACGCTGTCCACTACAGCTTCAATCTCAATAGTTATCGGTGTCCCTTCAGCCGGCAATGGCCATAAAACCAGCCCGCACAATACAAATACAATTGCTACAATTTTTCTCGTTTTCATTTCTAAACCCTTTCTCCAAAAAATGTCTTTAAAAATGTTTTTTGACTTAACCCTATTCCTTAATAAGTGTATTATAACATTTCATTGTGGCGTTTTAGCCGGGTACTAATCATACCCATCATCAAAAATAAAATCGTTCCTGGCTCAGGTACAACCTCAAACTCTACTGTTGCACTTTGTCCGTATCCCAAAACTTCTCCTACAATAGTATGTGTTCCAATCGCGGGCAAATAAGTTTCCATCTCGTCAGCTCCGTGGATCAAAGTCCAAGTATGAGGATTGAACGCTTCTATTATTTGTTCAGTAACCACTGGCCATGATCCATGATGATCTTTCCAATCGTAAGTGTTGTCCATAAGATACGATGCCTGCATAGAACTTGGAAATGTTAGTGTAACAGGTTCTGGATTTGGATTATAAGCAATTACAAATACTACTACATCTTCGCCCAAGAAATAGGTTGGCTTGTTCGTCGCAGCGCAGATATCAACAACCGTCGCCTTTGCAAGCTGAGCCATCCCAAGCACCAGCACTACAGAAATTGTCGCCATTATTCTCGTTTTCATTGTTTCACCCTTTCCAAATTGTTAATGAGTTTACGATGTTTTTACGGAACGCTCCTCTTATATAGGATTTATCCGCCTAAGGCGGATGTACATATTATACCAGATTCACCCATAAATTACAACCTCAGCCCCACACACATCTATTGACATCCAGAGACAATAACAAGATGCGCAAGAGTTACTTTCTGTTCCTTAAATTCTCCAAAAAAAATGCCTTTTTGACTTTGCCTCCTCAAATTGAGTTTTAATTTATCGAACCGCTCACACCTTTTATATTTTATTTTTGAATACTGCTGTTTAGCGGTTGTCAGAAAGGGGTATCGGAAGAAGTATCAGGCGGCTCGCCGGATTCTTGTTGCTGTGATTGCAACTCGGACATTATCTTGTATTTGCCATCCAGCCAGGCACCCAAATCTATCAGCTTGCATCGCTGAGAGCAGAAAGGAAAGAACTTTGCTTGGTCGGCTCGTTTCCGAGGTGATACATTAACGGCCTTGTGACAGACTGGACATCTATGTTTCATATCAGAGCTGACTTTAGCTCTCAGAAGATTATTCCTCTGACTTGTCCCCGCTTTCATACTCTTGCAGTTCTGGCATTGATTGCTCTTGCTCTTTTACAAGACCCTGTTCCAGCATTCGGGCGTATTCAACACAGTATCTGGCCCAGGGCTTGGCTTTAAGCCGAACCTTGGGTATTGGCTTGCCGGTTCCCTCACAAATCCCATAAGTCCCTTGCTCGATACGCTCCAATGCATCATCAATTTCCCTTATTAACCTCCGCTCACTGTCCATCAATCCCAAAGCAAATTCCTGTTCATAGTTGTCGGTCCCAATGTCGGCCATATGAATTGGCATACTTGACAGATCTCCGGCTGCATCCAGACGGGATTTCTTCAGGGCTTCATCTTCAAATTCGTTCACATTTTTTAGGATTTCCCTGCGCTTTTCCAACAGCATTTCTTTGAAATGCCCAGTATCGACAGCAGCCAAACGATTTTTCTTTGCCCGAGTTGAGCTCGCATTTTCTCTTGATGTCTTTTTCCGCTTTTGAGCCACTTCTCTATCTGCCTTTCTTACTACTAAACATTCTTTTGCACATCAGTTAGAAAAGGCATTGTAACATATAAATGCATATCTGCACAGCACTTATTTTATCCAAAATTGAAATAACAAGCTGCAAAGCATAACCAGCACAACCATTTATTGCAAGCAAAATTGCTCAAGCCGATATAACCCCCTAAAATATAAGCACTTACATCAATGAATTTACTCGTTTGTCAACTGTTACGCAGTTAATTTTTGATTTGTCCGCTATCTTTTGCAAATTTGCCTAAAGGAATGAAAAATTTTTCCTGACCTACCTTACCTGCAAACGTCCTGACGCCAAAGACCCTTTCGATTTGCTCTGAAGAAAAAACATCCTCAGAACAGCCGTGCTGGTAACTGCCGTCCGCTCCAAGAAGTAAAGTTTCGTCACAGTATTGAGCTGCCAGGTTGATGTCATGCGTTACTGCCACA
>CAZUPG010000157.1:0-4905 GCA_964622085.1 uncultured Pirellulales bacterium
GGCGAGGTGGTGGGACCGGCTGGGGGGGAGACCGGTGTTCCACACTGCCTCGCCGAGGTTCATAAGCTGCTAAAAGCAGCATTACTTCACTATTTTGACGGAGTCAAGAACACTAATATTTCCTTGAAATTTTGTCAAGTAAAAAACTGAAAATTCAAGATATTACCCCACAACCTGTAATTTTTATAACATTATTATTATACAAGTTATGAGGATAAAATGCAAGTCAAAATTTTCTTTTTTTCTTTTTTTGTTAATATTGTATTATCAGGGTGGAAATCGTAAGGAGGTTGTGTTTTTGAGTGATTGTGCTTGTCAGTTTAAATTACCGGCCGATAAGCTAAAAAGTTGTTATTCCCTGGTCTTTCAGGGCTCCGGCCTATCTCGGCGTGGCCGAGCCACGACGGGCTGGGCTTTTCGCCTCCGACGGCGGGCTCTCGTCGCCGGCGATTCAGCCTTCGTAGCCGAAACGGCTACTTCGGCGAAGTAGGCAGACTTTGGCGGAGCTGGGTCGGCCTGATGAGTTGGTGGCATTTCTGAAACCGTACCTATTGTCCTCAAAATGGCCGAAACCACAAAAATACTCGCAACAACATCAAACAGCAAAAGTCGCCACAGGCATATCATCTCAATTATCGATTTGCTCTGTAGAAATCTTGTGCAAAATGTCATTGCGAGGCCCGCCTGCCCTGAACGAAGTCGAAGGGAAGGACCGTGGCAATCTCTTGTCAGGCAGGCGGAAAAAGGCGCCTGCACATTTGAGATTGCTTCGCTTCGCTCGCAACGACGAGCTTTGGGCTAATGTTTTCTACAGAGCATTATCGATTTGCGTTTTTTATTCGCTATTTTGACTTGACGGTCACAATAGTTCTTTGCCGAGCACGGGCTGTATTTTGTGGTCGATGAATCCCGCCTACGGCGAACTCAGAAGATTTAAAAAATCCAAAATGCTTATCTTAATCGTTTTTGTGCTGGCAAAAATTTTCATAGATTGATACTCTGATTCTTTATCTGTTTCGTAGTAAACTGAATACATAGTGTCATTGCGAGGAGCTTGCTCCTAAGGGGCGCAGCGACGAAGCAATCTCGATCATTCGTGAAGTAAAGATTGCCACGGGCTGCTTCGCAGCCCTCGCAATGACAAAAATTCAATTAAGAAAGCTTTTTATGGCAAAGATTTCTGATAAAATAAAACGCGTAAAAGACAACATTAGCTCTGCCTGTGCTCATGTTGGCAGAGACCCCGGCGAGATAAAGCTCGTCGTTGTGACCAAATCAGCTACATTCGAGCAAATAAAAGAAGTTATTCAACTGGGCTTTACCGACCTTGGTGAAAACCGTGTCCAGCAGATAAAAAAAGTTTCCACTCAGGTAGCTGATTTTTTACGAGAATCGGCTCGTCGGGGCGGAGGCCCAGCCCGTCTTGGCTCGGCCAAGCCGAGACAGGCCGGAGTCCCGGAGGGTGATTTGGCTGTAGCCGGGCAAATCAGCTGGCATATGATAGGCCATCTACAGCGTAACAAGGTCCGCCAGGTCTTGCCCATAGCTTCTCTGATACATTCGGTTGATACGCTTCGGCTGGCGGAGGAAATAAATGCTTCAGCGGCAAAGCTGAATTTACGTCCAAACGTACTTTTGCAGGTTAATACCTCCAATGAACCACAAAAATATGGTGTTCCCGTAGGCGCAGCAACGCACCTGGCTGAACAGATAGAGACTCTGGAAAATCTAAAGCTGGTTGGCCTGATGACGATGGCACCACTAACGCATAATAAGGATGTAGTTCGGGCCTGTTTTGTTCGGGCAAGGGAGTTATTTATTGAAATGCGCGGCGAGAGGATTGTCGGCCCACAGTTTACCGAGCTAAGTATGGGAATGAGTTCGGACTACGAAGTCGCCATCAAGGAGGGTGCAACTATCCTTCGCATCGGCTCAGCAATCTTCGCCGGCTGAACCCCGCACCTGCCGCAGTGGGAAAAACGCAAGAAAAGTGCAAAGTGGCACACCTAACAAGCCGAAAATTAGCTTATAGAATGAGAAATGGATTCTTGCCCCTGCTTTCGCAGGGGTGACAACCTTGCGCAGGAATGACATTAGTCCCATAACTCGTCACGGCGGAGCGTGCCGTAGCCGGACGCAACCAAAAAGATAATTAGTATGGAAAAAGCGGAATTACTAAGCTTAACCGAGGCACCAAAAAGCTTCACAGATGTTCTGTACCTGACAAATCAGGGACAGATGCTGATTGAAATAAAGCGGCTTTTGAAGGAGAGGAAGCTTTCTAGTGCAATAATACCGATAGACAAATTTGCTCGGATACGCGGCCGGCTCGACCTGATCGGAACCGTTATTATCGATACAAAGGAATTGGCTACATCGCAGCAGCAGCAGTTGGCTCGAATCATCGAATCGCTCGAGATGGAAAATATTGGTGTGATTTTGCTCACTGGCCGTGTGGACATGCCCGTTAAAAGTTTTTCTTTGGCGCCTACGAAGACCAGTTTTTCTATGACCGGCACGATGAAGTCAGTCTCCATAGATGAATTGTGGCTTAGAATCAGCGTCAATCTTGCATATCGCAAAAAGAGTTCTTCAATCGCAGTAAAACCTGCAGGTCCACCAAAACAGGCGCAGACAATTCATAGAAATAAACTTGCAGAGCAGCTTCATACGACAGGAGCATTGGTGGACAACCTCGCAGAGCAGCTTCGTTTAGCTGGACTTGTTCAGCAGGATTTTCTGCCTGCTTCCTTACCTAATACCGATGAAGTACGATGGGCTACGGTTTTTTTGCCAGCCGAGTGGGTCTCAGGCGACATTTACAATATCGTTCGTATCGATGAGCAGCACACCGGTTTTTATGTGGCTGATGTAGTCGGCCACGGAATGCCTGCGGCACTTTTGACCATTTTCCTGAAACAGTCCCTGGTTATGCGAGAGACCATTGAGAGGAATTACCGCATATTCTCACCGGCAGAAGTTATGAAAAGTCTCAATGTACGGATGACCACACAGAAACTCTCCGGCTATCAGTTTGCTACCTGTTGCTATTGTCTGCTAAATACAAAGACGCTCCAGCTAACCTATGCTCGCGCCGGACACCCATATCCGGTCCTTATCAGAGCCGGACAGCAGCCGGAACAATTGGAAATTCGAGGCTCATTGCTGGGGGTCTTTGAACAGGCCGAATACATCCAAAAGACCATTCAGCTTCAAGCCGGCGATAAGCTGTTGGTGTATTCCGATGGTGCAGAACCGTTTATAGGCAGATTCGATGACTTAACCGGCTTTCATTTCAAAGAACAATTTTGCCAAATCAAAGAGTTACCTGTTATTGAGATGATGGATAAACTCAACGAATTTACGCAGAATCAAAAAGTCGACCTATCCGAAGTTGACGACATTACAGCAGTCGGCCTTGAAATCCTTTAACCTTTTCGATACTCGTTTCTCGATTCTCGATGCTCGTCAAGTATCGAGTTCTCCGTAGGGTGGGCTTTAGCCCACCAATTCGGGGTTGACCTTCTCGGCCTTATCCAGCTCTGCAACCAGTTCACATCTTTCAGGAAATTGCTTGCAAAAACACCTCTTGCGGTTATACTTAACAGCACAAGGGCTGTGTACTTTACCCCGTTAGATAAATCCGCCTTACGTGTGGCGGATAAACCTGCCGTAAAACGGCTCGTCGGGGCGAAGGCGCCCGCCGTAGCACGGCAGGCTAAATATTTAGCCCCCATTTCTACGACTCGAATGAGCTCGTCGAAGTCTGGGGGTTTTAGCTCCTAATAAGTTTTTTGGGAAAGGATACGCAAATGGCGGAAAAAGATACCGATTTGCAGAAAATAAAAGAGCTTATTGAAATAATGAAAGACAACGACTTGGTCGAGATTGAAATAAAGCACGACGATGACAAAATCTTTCTGAAACGCTCTGGAGGCCAACAGCCGATTATAACTGCTGTACCAATGGCCGGACCTCAATCTGGCGGAGCTTCCTTAGTGCAAAACCACCCGGCTCCTACAAATGCAGAGTCTTTAAGTCAACCCTCGGCCCCACAACAACAGGAAGAATTAGTGGATATAAAATCACCTATTGTAGGAACTTTTTATGCGACACCAAGTCCTGATTCGGAACCTTATGTTGAAATCAGCTCACAAGTTAATTCGCAGACGGTCGTTTGCATAATCGAGGCGATGAAGGTAATGAATGAGGTAAAAGCCGAAACATCCGGAACGATTGCTGAAATGCTGATAACCAACGGTCAGGCCGTTGAATATGGCCAGGTCCTTTTCAGAGTCAGACCGGACTAATTCGTGTGCGTTCCTTCGGCGGAGTTTACCCTGAGCGCAGCCGAATGGGCTCAGGACAAGTGTGCGTGATGCGTATAATAGTGCCTCTGTCATTCTGAACGGAGTATAGCGAAGTGAAGAATCTCTCCTTCGTTGGCTAGATTCTTCGCTGGCGCTCAGAATGACGGACGCAATACGATGTACTCAATACGAGATACGAGAATATGTTTTCAAGAATTTTGATAGCAAATCGTGGTGAGATAGCGCTGCGTATTATTCGTGCCTGTCGCGAGCTTGGCATCGAGTCGGTGGCGGTTTATTCCGAGGCCGATAAAGATGCTCCATACTTACAACTTGCCGATGAAGCCGTTTGTATAGGCCCTGCCGAGGCGGCAGAAAGTTATCTTAACATCCCGCGTATCATAAGTGCCGCCGAAATCGCCGATGTTGAGGCAATCCACCCGGGTTATGGTTTTTTGGCTGAGAATGTAAACTTTGCCCGGATATGCCGTGACTGCGGAATAACGTTTATTGGCCCTCCTGTGGAGGCAATGCAGTTACTTGGCGATAAGGTCGAGGCCCGAAAACTGGCACGCAAGGCAAAAGTGAAGGTAGT